>DMID01000021.1 GCA_003449195.1 Lysobacteraceae bacterium
CTCCCGGTGCTGGCCTTCGCCCAGCCGGATGAAACCGGTGCCGGCACCGCCGCCGCCGCTGCCGAATTCCGCCAGCGCGGCGCGCGTGTCTGGCTGGCCGGCGCGGGCGGCGACCTGCCGCTGGCCGATTCGGCCCCGGAAATCACGCCGCTGTTGACCATCCAGAGCTTCTACCGCGCGATCAATGCGCTGGCCCTGCGGCGCGGCTTCAACCCCGATCTGCCGCCGCATCTGAACAAGGTCACGGAGACGGTCTGATGGCCATGGTGCTGCGCAACGGCCGGGTGCTGGCCGGCGAGGTCTTCCGCGACGACGTCGCGGTGGTGATCGAGGACGCCCGCATCGCCGATGTGCGGCCGGCCGACGATCCGCATCTGGCCGGGCTGCCCGCTCGCGATCTGGAGGGCGGCTGGCTGATGCCGGGCTTCATCGACATCCAGGTCAACGGCGGCGGCGGCGTGCTGTTCAACAACGAGCCCACGCCTGACGGCTTGCGCGCCATCGCCGCGGCGCACCGCCGGTTCGGCACCACCGGCCTGTTGCCGACGCTGATCAGCGACACCCCGGAAAAGATGGCGCTGGCCGTGGCCGCCGCGCGCCAGGCCATCGCCGACGGCGTGCCGGGCATCCTCGGCATCCATCTGGAAGGGCCGTACATCAATCCCGTGCGCAAGGGCACGCACGATGCGCACATGCTGCGCCTGCCGGACACCCGCGAGATCGAGGTCGATACCTCGCTCGGCAACGGCGTCACCCTGATCACGCTGGCACCGGAAGAGGTGCCACCGGCGGACATCCGCGCCTTCGTCGAGCGCGGCGCGATTGTCTTTGGCGGGCACAGCGCGGCCAGCTATGAGCAGGCCCTTGCCGGCATCGCGTCCGGCATCCGCGGCTTCACCCACCTGTACAACGCCATGAGCCAACTGGTGGGGCGCGAACCCGGCATGGCCGGTGCCGCGCTGGATGATCCGGATACCTGGGTGGGCATCATCGCCGACGGCGTGCACGTGCATCCGGCCAGCCTGCGCATCGCGGTGAAGGCCAAGCCGCGCGGCAAGGTGATGCTGGTGACCGATGCCATGCCGCCGGTGGGTTCGGAGAACAAGAGCTACCAGCTCAACGGCGAAACCGTCAGCGACGTGGACGGGGTGATCCGCAACAGCGCCGGTGCGCTGGCCGGTTCCGCGCTGGACATGGCCACGGCGGTACGCAACGCCGTGCGCTGGCTCGGCGTGGATCTGGCCGAGGCCGCGCGCATGGCCTCGCTGTACCCGGCGCAGTGCCTGCGCGTGGATGACCGCTACGGTCGCATCGTCGCCGGCCATCGCGCCGATCTGGTGCTGCTCGATGCGGATCTGCGCGTGCGCGACACCTGGATCGGCGGCATCGCCGCATGAGCGCGGCGGCCGCGCGTGCACCGCGTTTCGCATCGGTCGATGCGCTGCGCGGTCTGACCGTGGCGGCAATGCTGCTGGTCAACGACCCGGGCGACTGGGCCCATGTGTATGCGCCGTTGCTGCATTCGGAGTGGATCGGCTGCACGCCGACCGACCTGGTGTTCCCGTTTTTCCTGTTCATCGTCGGCGTGTCAATTGCACTTGGCATCGTGCCGTGCGTGGAAGCGGGCGCCGACCTGCGCGGCATCCGTCATGCGGTGCTGCTGCGTTCGCTCAGGATCATCGGCATGGGCCTGCTGCTGAACCTGCTGGCGTTCTGGCTGCTCGACAAGCCCTGGTTCCGGCCATGGGGCGTGTTGCAGCGGATCGGCCTGTGTTTCCTGGTTGCGGGGTGGCTGGCCACCTGGCTGCGGCCGCGCGGGCAGTGGGCCGTGCTGGTGTCGCTGCTGGCCGGTTACGGACTGCTGCTGGCCGGCACCGGCGGCACCTCGCAGTGGAGCAACATCGTCAGCCGCGTCGATACCGCGCTGCTCGGCCATCACGTCTATGCCTTCGATGTCGCCAGCGGGCGTGGCCATGATCCCGAAGGCCTGCTGAGCACCCTGCCTTCCATTGCCAGCGTGCTGCTCGGCCTGCGCGCCGGTGATGCCTTGCGGCATGGGCGCACGCGGACGTTGCTGCTGGCCGGCATCGCGATGCTCGTCATCGCGGCGTTGCTGGCCTGCGTGCAGCCGATGATCAAGAACCTGTGGACGCCATCATATGCACTGTGGACGGCCGGCTGGGCGTCGCTTGCATTGTGGCTGGCGCACCGGCTGGTGGACGTGCGCGGCTGGGCGCCGCTGGGCCGCAGTTTCGGCGTCAACGCGATCACTGCGTATGCCGGCTCGGAAGCGACGGTGATCGTGCTGATGGGGCTGGGCTGGCTCGATCCGCTCTATCAAGCGGCGTTTGCCGGCTGGATGACGCCGCGCTTCGGGCCGTATCTGCCGTCGCTTGCGTTTGCCGTGGCGTTCACCGCGGCATGGTGGTGCGTGGTCAAGGGGATGGACCGGCGCGGCATCCACCTCAAGCTGTGATGCGCTTCAGCGCGGGCTGCGTGCGGCACCGATCGCGGCGATGCGCGCCTTGGCCAGGGCCTGGCCGATCTGCGGGCCGGACAGGCCATGCAGGGCCAGGTCGCGTGCATTGACCGCCAGCGCTGCCGCATGTAGCCGGCACAGTTGCCCGGCCTGCGGGTAGGCGCCGTCTTCCAGGCCAAGCCGGCCGCGCGCATCGGCCTCGCAGACCTGCGCCAGCGCGGCGATGCGCTCGGGCTTGCGGAAGCCGTCGCAGCGCTCCAGCAGCTCCAGCACGGTGGCATCGCGCAACTCGGCGATGCGGT
>DMID01000242.1 GCA_003449195.1 Lysobacteraceae bacterium
CGCTGATGCCGGTGGACCCGCTTTCCCGCGCGCGCCTGCGTCTGGCCATGCTGCGCATCGAGCACGACTGGGTGCCGCTGGTGCAGGCCATCCAGCTGGGCAGCAAGGCGCAGGCCGAATCGGCACGCAAGCGGTTGAAGGAACTGCTGACCGCCTCGGTGCCGCTGTTCAAGGCCAGCAAGTTCTTCCTCAACCCGGAAATGAGCCTGGCCGATTGCGCGATGGCCCCGATTGTCTGGCGCCTGGATGCCCTCGGCATCGGCTTGCCGAAGGACGGCAAGGCCATCGAAGACTACGGCAACCGCATCTTCCGCAACCCCGGATTCGTCCGCAGCCTCACCGATCAGGAAAAAAAGCTGCGCGATCTGCCGGCGTGACGTGCCTGCATTCATCCCCCGTGCGTCCGTGGTTTGCGGGCGCACGCTAGACTGTCGCCATGACCGACGAAACGCTGCACATGACTAGCCACCGCCCGTACCTGATGCGGGCACTGGTGGAATGGATCAACGACAACGCAATGACGCCCCACGTGCTGGTCGATGCCACGCGACAGGGCGTGCAGGTGCCGGCCAGCGCGGTAAAGGAAGGCCGCGTGGTGCTCAACATCGCCGAGCGCGCCGTGGCCCAGCTGCACATGGACAACGAGGCGCTGAGTTTCACCGCCCGTTTCGGCGGCGTCAGTTTTCCGGTCTACATTCCCGTGGATGCCGTGCTGGCGGTGTATGCCCGCGAAACCGGCCACGGCATGGCCTTGCCCGAAGACGTGCACGGCGATGAAACCGGGCCGGACGACGAACCGCCATCGCCACCGGATGCTCCGTCGCCGGAGCATTCATCGCAGGCCGGCAACGGCAACGCAGGCAAGCGTCCGCCGTTCCTGCGCGTGGTGAAGTAAGTACCGGCTTTTCGCCGGGTGTCCCGTGGCATCGGTGCGGGGTGCGCCGTGTCGCACAGCGTTTCGAGCTGCGTTTTCATGGCGCACCGGCGTTGCCGCTGACCGCGCCACGGTGATGCTTGCTGTCACGAATGTGCAAGGCAAGCTGCCGCTGTCGGCCATGGCCTCGTGCAAGCCGTGCCCGTGATCACGCCGCGTGTGGATTCAGTCGAGGCGCGGCGGGAAATCCAGCACGTTCGGCCGTTCCGTCGCCGGGCCGGTGAAGGCGACCAGGCGGTCGCCGCGCAGGACCAGACGACCGGTCTGGCGGTCGCTGCCGTCGTGCGAATAGTCGAAGCGGAACGTGCGCTCGAAACGCAGGCGGCCGAGTTCGTCGCGGCGCAAGCGCGTGCCGATGGCATGCACGCTGTGGTCCAGCCATTGCACGCCGGCGGCTTCGCAGGCGTTGCGGCCGAGTTCCCCGGCACGCTCGGTGGCGGCGCGAGCGGCATTCCACCATGCGAATGCGGCGGCGCAGGCGATCAGGAGCAGGATCAAGGTCATGTGGCATATCCAAGCCGATCGCGTCCGGCTTGGCAATCGGTGGTGCATGTCATTGCGAAGCGGCCGCCGGTTCGGCGCTGGCGGGCGCCTGCAGTTTCAGCAGCACGGCCCAGTCCTGGCGGTTGAAGTTGCAGGCGGCCTCGTTGCCGGGCGAGCAATAGGTGCCGGGGTCGTCGGTATCCTCGCCGCCCGTGCCCGACAGCGGCAACGTGGGCGGGATGGCATGGCCGGTGGCATCCAGAGGCAGTTTGCGCAGGGTCACGGCATTGAGCACGTTGCCGCCGATCAGGTACAGCGTGCGGTCGCCGCCGACATTGGCGGCCACCACGATGTCGCAGTGCGATTTGCGGGGCAGGTCGCCGCCGGCTGCGAGCGCGGCTTTCAAGCCGGCCGGGCCGTAGGCCTGCCGGTTGCCGCGCAGGTAGCACAGCAGGTCGCCGGGTTCGGGCTTGCCGGTGGCCGGGTCGAGGTAGGCATACGGGCCGTTGCGGCCCCGGTAACTGGCCGCGATGTAGTCGATGTGACTGGGCGAGACATGGAAGCCGGGCACGTCGGCCTGCACCATCACCCAGGACACGAAAGCGGCCGACCATGGCGTGTCCAGGACGAAAGCGCGGCAGTCGCTTTGTGCGCTGCGCTCGTCGAGCGCGGACCGGCAGCTGGCCGCGCCGGGACGGTCGAGCATGGCCAGCGTGCCGCTTCCCTGCCAGTAGTCGACGACGCGGCGCCAAGCGGGCACGCCGTGGTCGAGCAGTTCGGCACTTTCCGCCTCGGTCACGCGCTGGCTGGCCAGCCGGCCGTCCAGGCCGATGAACGGGCGATACCACTGGCGGTTCTCGTCGCAGGCGACCCTGGCAATGCGGATTGCCAGTTCGCTCAGACCGTAGCGCGGCGGCAGGTCGCAGACTTCGTAGGCCAGTGCAGGCGTGGCGGGCAGGGCAAGCAGCAGGCTGGCCAGTGTGAAGCGCAACGGACAGGGCACGGCAGGCACTCCGGACGCGGGAGTCCAAGCATGCCAGCGTTGCCGGTGAAGCGCGTGTTCAGTGCGTTGCAGGCACGGGGCCGAGCTTGAGCGACAGGTCGATGGCGCGCACGTGCTTGGTCAGCGCGCCCACGGAGATGCAGTCCACGCCGTCCTCGGCGATGGCGCGGATGCCGGCCAGATCGATACCGCCGGAGACTTCCAGCGGGATGCGGCCGGCAAAGGCTGGGCTGGCGGCGATGCGCACGGCTTCGCGGCGGGTGGCGGCATCGAAATCGTCGATCAGGATGCGGTCGCAGCCGGCGACGAGTGCCTGTTCCAGTTCGTCCAGGGTTTCCACCTCGACGATCAGCGGCACGTGCGGTTGCACCCGGCGTGCGGCGGCGATGGCGGCCGTCACCGAGCCGGCGACGCGGATGTGGTTTTCCTTCAGCATCACCGCATCGAACAGGCCGATGCGGTGGTTGTGGCCGCCGCCGCAGCGCACCGCGTATTTCTGTGCCATACGCAGGCCGGGCAGGGTCTTGCGGGTGTCGAGGATGCGTGTGCCGGTGCCGGCGACGGCCGCCACGTAATCGGCGGTGGTGGTGGCGGTGCCGGACAGGGTCTGCAGGAAGTTCAGCGACGTGCGTTCGGCGCTGACCAGCGAGCGGCTGCGCCCGGCCAGCGTGGCGATCACGGTGCCGGCGGTCACGTGATCACCCTCGGCGATGCGCCAGTCGATGCGCACCTCCGGGTCGAGCGCGCGGTGGCTGGCATCGAACCAGGGCCGCCCGGCGATCACCGCATCCTGCTTGCACAGCAGGTAGGCGATGTCCGGCACGTCGGGCAGCAGGGCAGCGGTGACGTCGCCGCTGCCGAGATCCTCGGCCAGGGCGCGCGCAACATCCGCCTCGACCAAGGCAGGGGAGGGCGGCTCGGGAAGCCGGGTCATGCCGCCAGTTCGGCGATGCCGGCAACGGGGATGGCTTCCTCGGCCAGCAGCACCGGGATGCCGTCGTCGACGCGGAACACCTGCTTGCGGTCGCGGGTGATCAATGCCTCGCGCAATGCGCCGGTCTGCGGGGTGCCGTCGGCCTTGGCCACACCGCCGGCGGCGATGGCACGGTTGAGGGCTTCCAGGCCGCGTGCATCCAGCAGCGCGAGCGGTTGACGGGTGTCGGGCGAGCACAACAGGTCGATCAGCTTGCGGTCCATGGTCCAGCAGTCGGTCGGGAACGAAGGCTAGAATACGTCTTTGCGACAGGGCAGGGCCATGATTCCCGATACCCCCACTCCTCTGGTCGGCCTCGTGATGGGGTCGCGTTCCGACTGGGACACGATGCAGCACGCTGCGCAGAAACTCGATGCGCTCGGCGTCCATTACGAAGTCAAGGTGGTCTCCGCGCACCGCACGCCGGACGTGCTGTTTTCCTATGCCGAACAGGCCGCCGGCCGCGGCCTGCGCGCGATCATCGCCGGTGCGGGCGGCGCGGCGCATCTGCCGGGCATGATCGCCGCCAAGACGCCGCTGCCGGTGCTGGGCGTGCCGGTGCAGTCGCGCGCGCTGAACGGGCTGGATTCGTTGTTGTCCATCGTGCAGATGCCGGCGGGCATCCCGGTGGCCACTTTCGCCATCGGACAGGCCGGGGCTTCCAATGCAGGTTTGTTCGCCGCCGCGATGCTGGCTTCGGACCATCCGGGTATCGCGGCCTCGCTGGCCGCATTCCGCCAGCGCCAGACCGACGAGGTCATGGCCCACGACGACCCGCGCCAGCCATGAAAACCGTCGGCATTCTCGGAGGCGGCCAACTGGCCCGGATGATGGTGCTGGCCGGCGTGCCGCTGGGCCTGCGCTTTCTGGTGCTCGATCCGTCGCCCGATGCCTGTGCAGGCCAGGTCGCGCCTTTGCTGGTCGGTCGCTACGACGATCCGGAGGTGCTGGCCGAGTTTGCCGGCCGCGTGGATGTGGCCACGTTCGATTTCGAGAACGTCCCGGCAGCCTCGGTGGAATGGTTGGCCGAGCGCCTGCCGGTGCACCCGCAGGCGCGCGCGCTGGCTGTATCGCAGGACAGGGTGAGCGAGAAATCCCTGTTCCGCGAACTTGGCATCCCGGTGCCCGAATTCTTCGCCATTGCCACGCGCGACGACTTGGATGCCGCGATGGATGCGGTGGGCGTGCCCTGCATCGTCAAGACCCGGCGCTTCGGTTACGACGGCAAGGGCCAGTTCCGCATCCGCACGCGAGGCGATGCCGACGCGGCCTGGAGTGCCTTGGGCGCGCAAGCCGATACGGTGGGTCTGATCGCCGAGGCTTTCGTGCCGTTCGATCGCGAGTTGAGCGTGCTGGCGGTGCGTTCGGCCGAAGGCGAATTCCGGGCGTGGCCGCTGACGCGCAACTGGCATGTGGATGGCGTGTTGTCGGTCAGCCTGGCGCCGGCGCCTGACGTGACGGCGGGTGAGGCCGATGCGGCCATCGCCCACGCCGAGCGCTTGGCCGAACACCTCGGCTATGTGGGGGTGTTCGCGCTGGAATTGTTCGATTGCGGCGGCCGGCTGCTGGCCAATGAAATGGCGCCGCGCGTCCACAATTCCGGGCACTGGACAATCGAGGGGGCCGAGACGTCGCAGTTCGAAAACCACATCCGGGCCGTGTTGGGCTTGCCACTCGGCAGCACCCGGCCCAAGGGATTGGCCTGCATGCTCAACTGGCTCGGCGAGTTGCCCGATGCTTTGCCGTGCCTGGCCAGTGCGGGCGGGCATTGGCACGACTACGGCAAGAGCCCGCGGGCCGGGCGCAAGGTCGGACATGCCACGTTCCGCGCGTGTTCGGCATCCGATTTGGCGGCCGTTCTGGCAGATGCCGGAGCGGAGTGGGGGCGGGCGTTTCAGGTGCAAGGCGTGCTCCATCAGTTGACCCGATGAGATGGGTTTGCGCGGTGCACAGCCATGCCGAAAAGTGTGACACATGTTATCGTGTCGTTAACGTGACCTTCACCGTCGGATGCATAATCTCAGCCGCCGATGGCACAGGCGTGGGACGGAGACCGGCGCTTTGAGCTGTGCAAGGCATCCGAGTACGCCCTTGGCTTCACCGGATTACAACTACCCGAAAAGGAGTTACGAATGAACAAGAAGCTTCTCACCGCCGCGCTGCTGGGCGGCCTGTCCGTGGCGCACGCCGCGTCGGCGCAGGAGTTCGACGATCGCTGGTACCTGACCGGCTCGGCCGGTTACAACTTCCAGGACAGCGATCGCAAGACAGACGATGCCCCGTTCCTGACCTTGGGCTTGGGCAAGTTCGTTAGCCCGAACTGGTCGCTCGACGGCGAGTTGAACTACCAGAAGCCTACTTTCAAATCCAACAGTGATTTGAATTGGAGTCAATACGGAATTTCTTTCGACCTGCGTCGTCATTTTATTTCGGCTGATCGCCCTTGGAATCCCTACATCCTGATGGGCTTGGGCTACCAGAAGGCAGAGGAAGAATATCCGAATGGCGCCGCTGGTCCGGCTGACCGCAAGGACGGCAATTTCGCCGCCAAGGTCGGTGTCGGCCTGCAGACCACGTTCGACAAGCGCGTCGCGGTTCGTGCGGAAGTTGCCTATCGCGGCGATTTCGACGACCAGAGCATTGCCGCACCGAAGGAGAGCTGGTTCGGCGACACGCTGGCTTCGGTTGGCGTCGTGATCCCTCTGGGGCCTGCTCCGTCGGCTCCGGTTGCTGCCGCTCCGGCTCCGGCCGCTCCGAGCTGTGCCGATCTGGATGACGACGGTGATGGCGTCAACAACTGCGACGACAAGTGCCCGAACTCGCAGCCGGGTCAGGCCATCGGTCCGGACGGTTGCCCGGTACCGGTTTCGATCGACCTGAAGGGCGTGAACTTCGACTTCAACAAGGCCACGCTGCGTCCGGATGCCGTTGCGATCCTGAACGAAGCCTCACAGATCCTGACCCGCTACCCGGACCTGCGCGTTGAAGTTGCCGGCCATACCGACCTGTGTGGTACCGACACCTACAACCAGAAGCTGTCCGAGAAGCGCGCCAAGACCGTGTATGACTTCTTGGTCAACAAGGGTGTTGCCGCTTCGCGTCTGGTGGGCCCGATCGGTTACGGCGAGAGCCGTCCGCTGGAGCCGACCCCGCAGACCCTGCCGGCCTGCAAGAGCGAGAAGAACCGCCGCACCGAGCTGAACGTGCAGAACTGATTCATTGGTTCGATCTGGCCGGTTCGGGCCAGTGCACGGAAACACGGAACCCGGGAAGGAAACTTCCCGGGTTTTTTTTGTGCAGTTTGCATGGTGAGGATGCTGTGGGTGTTTCGCATGCCATCGCGACGCCGTGCTGTCGCAAAATGCTTTTCCTCGTCAAGCCAGTCAGCCACTGATTCATTGCCCGGTGGTCAGACGGCAGGTCAGTCGGGCTTTGGGTTCATGGGGGGGGGCGGAAACGAAAAAACCGGCACTGGGCCGGTTTCGTCGCAAATCTCTGGATTTATTGGTCGGGGAGACAGGATTCGAACCTGCGACCTCTACGTCCCGAACGTAGCGCTCTACCAGACTGAGCTACACCCCGATCGAGGCGCGCATTGTATAGGTCATGCGCGAAAGCGGCAAGTCTTTCTGCGGAAATTTGCTCGATGCGCAGGTGGCCGTTGATTCCGCTTCCTGATGCATGGCTGTCTCGCACATGTGCCGTGCGGCCAGTCCGTTGCGGCGGGCCAGAGGCAATGGCCGAAGTCAGCCCTGCATCGGCATGCAGCCGGATTGCGGTGTCATGCCCACACGCAAGTACCGGCAGGCAGGCAAAACGCGTGCGTCGATACGCATAATGGGCACCTGACCTGTCCAAGTGCGCGCGAATGCTGCAATTGATCGAGTTTTCAGTGTGTTGTCCCACCGGAGATGCCGCATGACGGCGCGGCGGCGATCCACCGGCCGGCCCAGGTTCGATGCCGGCGGCAGTCTGCAGCTTGCCGCAGCCCTGGTCTGGATTCCGCAAGCCTGGTACATCGCGATCGCCGTCGGTGCGATGAGCGAGGGGGCTGCGGACATGAAGGACATCGCATTGCGCAGTGCCTTGGGCGTGCTCGTCCTCGGGATCATTCGCGCATGTCTGGCTTCATGGGGCGAGCGGCTGGCATTCGGGCGGGCGCGGCGTGAGCTGTCGCGTCTGCGTGGCGTGGCGGTACGGGCCTTGTCGTTGAATTCGCCGCTGGATGCAACGCGGGTGTCGTCGGGCGAGGCCGCCAGCATCGTCGCCGAGCAGGCAGAGGCCGTGGTGCCTTATTTCGCGCGTTATCAGCCCGTGCAATTGCGCGTGATGGCTGTGCCACTGGCGCTGCTGGTGATCATCGCGCGGGAAAGTTGGCTGGCGGCACTGGTCTTGTTGCTGGCGGCGCCCTTGATCCCGTTTTTCATGGCCCTGGTCGGCTGGCGTGCGCAGGCCGCGAGCGAAGAGCAGATGCTCGAGCTCGGGCAGATGAACGGTTTTCTGCTGGACCGTTTGCGCGGATTGACCACGATCCGGGCGTTCGACGCCGTGGACATCGTCGCCACCCGCTTGCGGGAATCGGCCGAAGAGCTGCGCCGGCGCACGATGATCGTGTTGCGCGTGGCGTTCCTGTCGTCGGCCGTGCTCGAATTGTTTTCGGCGCTGGGCGTGGCGATGGTGGCGGTCTATGTCGGATTCCATCTGCTTGGCGACATCCCGTTCGGGACATGGGGCCGGCAGCTCTCGTTGACCGAAGGCATGTTCGTGCTGCTGCTTGCGCCGAGCTTTTTCGAGCCTTTGCGCGACCTGGCCAGTGTCTGGCACGACCGCGCATCCGGTGCGGCGGCGCTCGATGCGTTGGCTCGAATCGGTGCTTGCGGGCGCGAGCGGCTGGGCTCCGAATCCGGTCCCGCTGCCGTGGCGGCCTTGCCTTACGGCCCGGTCGGCGTCGAAGTCGCGCATCTGGCCTTCGCTTATGACAATGCGAGGGCCGTGCTGCAGGATTTCGATCTGGCGGTTGAGCCGGGCGAGCGCATTGCGCTGGTCGCCCCCAGCGGTGGCGGCAAATCCACCGTGCTTGCATTGCTGGCCGGGTTGGCGCGGCCGGATGCGGGCGTGGTACGCATTGGCGGCGTCGAGCTGGACGATGCCAACGCCGATGCATTGCGTGCCCGGATGGCATGGGTGGGGCAGCAACCCCACGTGTTCGCCGGAAGCCTGGGCAGCAACGTGGCGCTCGGGCGGCGCGAGGTGTCCGACGACGATGTTGCCGCCGCACTTGCCATTGCGGCGTTTCCCGAAGGCAAACGGGGCCTGTTGAAGCGCCCTTTGGGCGAAGGCGGGCTCGGGCTGTCGGGAGGCGAAGCCTTGCGTCTGGCCATCGCCCGGGCCGCGGCCAGCGATGACTGCGGCCTCGTGCTGGCCGACGAACCCACCGCGCATCTGGACACGGAGACGGCCGATGCCGTCATGCAGGGGTTGCTCGGGCTGGCGGCGCGCGGTGCGACCTTGATCGTGGCCACGCACGATGAGCGCCTGATTTCACGGATGGATCGTGTTGTCGCCATCGCGGCGCCGGTTCGGGAGGGCGACGCATGAGTGCGCGGGACATCGACAACGCTGCGGATCGTCAAGTGACGCCACCCCGGCAATCTTCAGGGCGGCTTTCGTCATTGCGGCAGGTGTTGCACTACTTCTTCGCCGAACAGCGCGGCAAGCTCTGGCTGGGCATGTTGATGGCGGCACTGACCGTGCTGGGCGGGCTGGCATTGCTCGGCGCGGCGGGCTGGTTCATCACGGCTTCGGCAATGGCCGGACTGACGGCGGCGACGGCGGCGGCATTCAACTATTTCGCGCCCTCGACCTTGATCCGGTTTCTCGCCATCGAACGTACGGCCGCGCGTTACGGCGAACGCCTGATCACGCACGACGCCACCTTGTCGGTGCTCGCCGCGATGCGCGAGAAGCTGTTCCGTGGCTGGGCACGGCCGCAGGCCGCGCGGCGCCTGCTGGCGCGGCCTGCGCGCCTGCTGTTCCGGCTTACCTCAGACATCGATGCGCTGGATTCGCTGTACCTGCGGATACTGGTGCCGGCGGCGGCGGCGATGTTTGCCGTGGTCGCCACGGGCATCGGCTTGTCGTGGATATCGCCGTGGCTGGGCTTGGCCGTGACTGCCTGGCTTCTGGCGGTGGGCATTGGCGTGCCGTGGTTCGTGGCCTGGCGTGCGCGACAGGCCGCCCGATTGGCGGCGTATTCGGTCGAGGCCATGCGTTCGAGGACCATCGATCTGGTCGCCGGGCAGGTCGAGCTGCTGATGGCGGGGCGTCTGCCGGCCCAGTGCGATGCCGTGCTGCAGGCGGACGCGGCTTCGGTGCGTGCGGATGCCGACAAGCAGCGTCTGGAAACGTTGGTCACGTTGGCGCACGGCATCGCCACGGCGGTGGCCCTTGCCGGCACCTTGTTCGCCAGCGCCGTGCTGGTCGAATCGGCCAAGGTGGGCGCTCCATTGGCGGCCTTCGCCTTGCTGGTGGTGCTGGCGGCCTTCGAGCCGTTCACGGCCTTGCGTCGCGGTGCAGTGGAGTTCGGGCGCACGCTGCTGGCCGCCGAAAGGATCGCGCCGCGCATCGCCGCTGGCGGGCAGCCGGAAGGAGAGTCACTGCCATTGCCGCCGGCCGGGCAGGTGGTGTGCCTCGAGGGAGTGAGACATGCCTATGAAGGCGCCGATGGTCCCGCGATTGTCGACGTCGACCTGCATCTGCGATGTGGTGAGCGCATGGCCTTGGTCGGCGCGAGCGGCGCCGGCAAGTCCACGTTGCTGGCCCTGCTGGCGGGCGAAATGTTCCCTTCGGCAGGCCGTGCGAGTGTGGCGCCGCATTGCGTGCTGACCCAGCGCACCGAGTTGTTCCAGGACAGCGTGCGCGGAAATCTGCTGCTCGCCGCGCCCGATGCTGACGATGCCGCCCTCTGGGGCGCCCTCGAAGAGGCCGGTCTGGCGGCCACGGTCCGGGCCATGCCGGGCGGGCTCGATGCCCCGCTGGGTGAGGGCGGGCAAGGGCTTTCTGGCGGTCAGGCGCGGCGTCTGGCGCTCGCGCGGCTGCTGCTCCGGCAAGCACCGCTGTGGTTGCTGGACGAACCCACCGAAGGACTCGATGCCGCCACGGCGGCCGATGTGCTGGCGCGTTTGGCAGCGCATGAGGCGCAGGCAATGCTGGTGGCAACCCATCTGCGGCGCGAAGCCGAATTGGCCGACGTGTTGCGGGTCATCGACGCGGGCCGTCTGGGCCCTGTCGTGCGGCGTGGCGAGCCGGAATTCGGCAGGGTACTGGGTACGCTGCGACCAGGTTGACGGTAGTGGCCGCGCAGGCCGGATCGATTGTGGCCGGTTCTTCAACCACGGCTGCGATCGCGGGGGCTGGGGACGGGGTTTCACCGGGCCGAGAATCGGGGAGATGCCGCATGCCGGGTCCATTGCATGGCAAGAAGCCGGCGGCGTTGCAGGATCCAGTTCGTCGTTGTCCGGGTGCGCCTGAGCGTCCATTGCGTGACGAGAAGACGGCGGCGTCGCAGGCCACGGCATGGGGTACGGACATGCCCATGCGGATGAAGAGAACGACCATTCCGGCAATGGCCCTGCCGTAACCTCCTTGATGCCCGGATGAAAAAAGCCCCGTGGTTTGCACCACGGGGCTTTTCGTTTTGTCCGAAGCCGGGATTCGCAACCGAATCCCGGAGTGAACTCACTTCCGCTCGGGCGATTTTTCCGCTGCGGCGATGGCGTCCTGTGCGTCGAGCATGACGCCGGCACCCGCCGCGACCATGACGGCCACGACGGTGCCCAACAGCCAGGCGAAGTACCACGCGCCACGCTCGCCCAGCGCAATGCCGAGCAGGATGGCCAAGCCGGCAAGCACCACGAGGATCGCGAAATTCCAGAAAGTACGCATGTCCGTTTCCTCTCGATCAGTACGCGTGTTCGTCGTGTTCGATGTCTTCGGCCTTCACCTTGCCGCGCATCACGTAGTAGCACCAGCTGGTGTACCACAGGATGATCGGCACGAAGACCAAGGCAAAGCCCGTCATCCAGGTCAGCGTGAGCTGGCTGGAGCTGGAGTTCCACAGGGTCAGGCTGTGCGACGGGTCGCTGCTGGACGGCATCATGAACGGGAACATCGCCGCGCCCACCGAGCCGATCACGCCGATCCACGCCAGCGCACCGCACCACCACGACAGGTGGCTCTTGCCGCCGCGCGCGGCGACGATGCCGTAGGCCAGCGCAAGGATCGCGACGACCGGCAGCAACCACAGCACCGGATGGGCGGCGTAGTTGTTGTACAGCGCACCGACCTGCGTGCTGACCGTCTGCTGCAGCGGGATCTGCGGCAGGTTGCCCGAAGGCGCGGCATCCAGCACGAAGAAGGAGATGCTGCGCATCCAGATGCCGCCGATCACGAACAGCACGATCGACACCAGCCCGGAAACGGTGGAGACCTTGCGGGCGCGTTCGGCGATCACGCCGTCGGCACCGTTGGCCACCGTGGCCGCGCCGATGAAGGCAGCCAGCATCACCGACATCAGCCCGCACAGGATCGCGAACGGGTTGAACAAGGCGAGGAAGCTGCCGGTGTAGTACGAGGTCAGGTTCCAGCTGAAGTGGAACGGCACGCCCTGCAGCACGTTGCCGATGGCCGCGCCGAACACCAGCATCGGCAGGAAGCCGGACACGAACAGCATCCAGTCCCAGCCGCTGCGCCAGGCGAGGCTTTCCTTCTTGCTGCGGTACTCGAAGGCGAGCGGGCGCACGATCATGCTCCACAACAGCAGCAGCATGACCACGTAGAAGCCCGAGAACGCGGTGCCGTAGATCAGCGGGAAGGCGGCGAAGATCGCGCCGCCGCCAAGGATGAACCACACCTGGTTGCCGTCCCAGTGCGGGCCGATGCCGTTGATCACGACGCGGCGCTCGATGTCGTTGCGGCCCACGTAGCGCAGGATGGTGCCCACGCCCATGTCCATGCCGACCATCACGCCCAGACCCATGAGCAGCACGCCCAGCAGGATCCACCAGATGACTTTGAGGAGCAGATAGATTTCCATGGATCAGACCTCCTGCTTGCCTGCCTTGGCCAGTGCAGCGTAGCCGGGCAGGAACTTGGTGAAGACGGAATCGGACGGGATGTCGTGCCCAGGGCCTTCCTTGATGGCACGGACCATCAGGTACATCTCGATGATGATGAAGATGGTGTAGACCGCGACGAAGCCGATCAGCGAGAACACCAGGTACGAGACCGAGTGGGTCGAGACGGACATCCAGGTCGGCAGCACTTCATACAGCGTCCACGGCTGGCGGCCCAGCTCGGCGACCAGCCAGCCGAACTCGCAGGCCAGGAACGGCACCGGGATCATCCACGGCGCCAGCTTCAGCAGCCAGGTCTTTTCGTGGATGTTGTTGCGGATGCTGTACATCATGGCCAGCACGAAATAGGCCAGCATCAGCAGACCGCACAGCACCATCAGGCGGAAGCTCCAGAAGATCGGGGCCACCGGCGGGATGGAATCCCTGGCCGCCTGCTTGATCTGGTCTTCGGTCACGTCCTGCAGTTCGGGCGAATAGCGCTGCACCAGGAAGCCGAAGCCGAGGTCTGCCTTGTGGGCCTCGAAATCCGCCTTGGCCTGTGCGTCGGTCGGCGTGGCCTGCAGCAGCTTCAGCGCACGAGCGGAGATGATGCCGCTGCGGACGCGGTCCTCGTTGTTGGCCTCGATTTCCTTCACCGAAGGCACGGTGCCATCAAGCGAGTGGGTGACCAGCAGCGAGAGCACGGCCGGAATCTGCACGGCGCCGTGGTTGGTCTGGTCCTTCTGCGAGGGGAAGGCGATGGCGTTGAACGGCATCGGTGCCTGCTCGGGTTCCCACAGGCCTTCCATCGCGGCCAGCTTGGTCGGCTGCGATTGCCCGCCCACGTAGCCCAGTGCGTCGCCCAGCGTGATCACACCCAGCGTGGACAGCACGCCGAACACCGTGGCCATGCGGAACGAGCGGCGGGCCAGTTCGACGTGGCGGCCGCGGGCCATGTAGAAGGCACTGACGCCGGTGACGAAGATGGCGGCGGTGACATAGCCGGCGATGCTGGTGTGGACGAACTTGGCCTGTGCATCGGCATTGAAGAACAGGTCCAGGAAGCTCGTCATCTCCATGCGCAGCGTTTCGTAGTTGAACGCCATGCCCTCGGGCACTTGCATGAAGCCGTTGGCGACCAGGATCCACAGGGCCGACAGGTTGGAGCCCAGCGCGACCAGGTAGGTGACGGCCAAGTGAGTGCCCGGACGCAGGCGCTGCCAGCCGAACACCATGATGCCGATGAAGGTCGACTCCATGAAGAAGGCCATCAGGCCCTCGACCGCGAGCGGTGCGCCGAAGGCGTCACCGACGAAGGTCGAGTAGTACGACCAGTTGGTGCCGAACTGGAATTCCATCGTCAGGCCGGTGGCCACGCCGAGGGCGAAGTTGATGAGGAACAACTTGCCCCAGAACTGCGCCATCTGCTTGTAGATGGGGTTGCGGGTGATGACGTAGACCGTTTCGACGGCGGCGATGAAGAAGGTCATGCCGAGCGTCAACGGCACGAACAGGAAGTGGTAAAGCGCAGTTGCCGCGAACTGAAGCCGCGACAGGTCCACGACGAGTGAGTCAACCATGGTGATGGGCCCTCTGATTTTTCATTGCATTGGTATGACGGCTGGATGGTGGAAGCGGGAAATCTGGTTTGGATATGCACGCGATCCGCATCGACGGTCTGGCGGTAGCCGGGTCCTGCGGTGTTGCCCCTTGGATGGATCTTGCCTGCGAGATGCCCCCCGCCCCCTGTGATGATTGGCACAAATCATCGTCTTGCGAGGCGGCGCGGGCCTTGATTTTGATCAAGATGCCGCCAGCGCCTGCGTTTTGCCTGATGGCGGCAGGCAAAACGGGAGCGGACTTCGGCGGGGGGCGCGGCACATCGGGTCGATGGCGCGGCGCGGGATGCACGGGTCAGCCGCCGACGAGGGCTTCCAGCCCGGGCAGATCGAGGATCTTCACCCGGTTGACGTCGGGCAGGGCGATCAGGTTCTGCCGGCGCAGCTTGGTGAAGCTGCGGCTGACCGTTTCGACGGTCAGGCCGAGGTGGTCGGCGATGTCGCCCCGGCTCATCGGCAGCAGCACCGTGGTGGTGGTGTTGCCCAGCCGTACCGACTGGTTGAACAGCTTGACGACGAAGTCGGCCAGCTTCTCCACCGGGTTCATTCGCGCCAGGGCCAGCATGCTTTCGTGGGCGGAATCCAGCTCGGCACAAGCGCGTTCGAACAGTTTGTGCTCGAGCGCGGGGAACTGGTCGCACAGCGCACGCATGCGCTGCACCTCGAACCGGCAGACCACCGTCTGGGTCACCGCTTCGATCTGGTTGCGGTAGATCGGCGCGTCGCTGAAGCCGACGTAGTCGCCGGGCATCGCGAAACCCACCACCTGGCGGCGTCCGTCGGCCAGCAGGCGGACCAGCCGCAGTGCGCCCTTGGTGACGGTGAACACGTACTGGCGGCGGTCGCCTTCGCGGGCGAGGGTCTGGCCGGCAGCCAGTTCCAGCTGGCCGGCAGCCTCCTCCATCGCGTTGATCTCACTGCCTTCCAGGGCCGAACACACGGCCAGATGCTTGACCGTGCACTGGTCGCAGAAGCTGGGAGCCCCGCCCTGCGTGGCGCATCCCTTGCCGGGACAAACCGAGGGCGAGCCTGTCAGTGCAGCGGGTACGGCGGAGAGTCGCTGGCGCATGGGGTGATCATACCTCATGGGCCGCCACGGCCCGGGGACGCTAGAATCTCACGCCTGTTTGCCCACGTCATCCCGCAGGAGCCCGTTTTGATCAAGCCACGCACCCCGCCCGGCGTCATGGAATTGCTGCCGCGCGAGCAGATCGCCTTCCAGCGCATGCTCGACGTGATCCGGCGCAACTACGAGCGATTCGGCTTCCTGCCCGTGGAGACGCCGGTGTTCGAGCTGTCCGAGGTGCTGCTGACCAAATCCGGAGGCGAGACCGAACGACAGGTCTATTTCGTCCAGTCCACTGGCGCCCTGGCCAATGCGGCCGCCAGTTCGACAGAAGCAGGGGGTGAGGGCGGCTTGCCCGAGCTGGCGCTGCGTTTTGACCTGACCGTGCCGTTGGCCCGTTATGTCGCCGAGCACGAGCACGAGCTGGCCTTCCCGTTCCGCCGTTACCAGATGCAGCGCGTGTACCGCGGCGAGCGTGCCCAGCGCGGCCGCTTCCGCGAGTTCTACCAGTGCGACATCGACGTGATCGGCAAGGACGCGCTGAGCATCCGTTTCGATGCCGAAGTGATCGCGGTGATCCATGCGGTGTTCTCCGAGCTGGGCATCGGCGCGTTCCGCATCCAACTCAACAACCGCAAGCTGATGCGCGGGTTCTTCGAAAGCCTCGGCGTGGCGGACGGCCAGGCGCAGATGCTGGTGCTGCGCGAAGTGGACAAACTGGACAAGCGCGGCGCCGATTACGTGCGCGAAACGCTGACCGGGCCGGATTTCGGCATCGCCGCCGACAAGGTCCAGGCCATCCTCGATTTCGTCGAAGTGCGTTCCATCGGACACGACGACGCACTGGGCCATCTCGACGCGTTGGAGGCCCGCGCCGGGCAGGGCAGCGAGGTGCTGCGCGAAGGCGTGGCCGAACTGCGCGAGGTGTTGCGGCTGGTCAAGGCGCTGGGCGTGCCGGAAAGTGCGTATTGCCTGAATTTTTCCATCGCGCGTGGGCTGGATTACTACACCGGCAGCGTCTACGAGACCACGCTGGTCGAGCATCCGCAGATCGGTTCGATCTGTTCGGGCGGCCGTTACGAAAATCTGGCCAGCCACTACACCAAGAGCCGGCTGCCCGGCGTGGGCATTTCGATCGGCCTGACCCGCCTGTTCTGGCAGCTGCGCGAGGCCGGGCTGATCGACGGCATTGCCGAAAGCAGCGTGCAGGCGCTGGTGGCGCTGATGGACGAGACGCAGCTGGCCGAGTCGCTGGACATCGCCCGCCATCTGCGTGCCGGCGGCATCAACACCGAAGTGCAGATGGAGCCGAAGAAGGTAGGCAAGCAGTTCCAGTACGCCGCGCGGGCCGGCATCCGCTTCGTCGCGTTGGCAGGCGAGGACGAGTTGCAGCGTGGCGTGGTGGCGGTGAAGGACCTCGTCCGCGAGCAGCAGTTCGAGGTCGCGCGCGAGGATCTGGCCGACGCCCTGCGCGTGGAGCTGGAGCAGGCGCGGGCCTTGTCCGGCCGTTGACGCCAAGGCCGTCGCGGCTTGCCGCGACGGCCCGTGTCGTTCGACACATTCCCGTTGGGCCATCCGTCGTGCATCCTGCGGACGGGGAGGTACAACTGCCATGGGGATGACGATGCATACGTTGAAGCAATGTCTGGCGGTCGGCGCATTGGCGCTGGCCGGATGGAATGTGGCTTTTGCCGCGCCCGCCGACGAACCGGTGAATCTGGACGTGATCGGAAAGATCCGCCAGGAAGCGTTCTACCGCTCGCAGGTGATGGACACGCTGGGCCATCTGACCGAGGACATCGGCCCGCGCCTGACCAATTCGCCGAACATGGCCAAGGCCAATGCCTGGACGCGGACGAAGTTGAGCGGCTGGGGGCTGGTGAATGCCCACGACGAAGCGTTTGCCGATTTCGGCCGTGGATGGGAATTCCGTTCCGCGTCGGTCGACCTGCTGGCGCCGCGCATGCAGCCGCTGCACGCCTTGCCCAAGGCGTGGACGCCGGG
>DMID01000080.1:0-260 GCA_003449195.1 Lysobacteraceae bacterium
CGCGCCGGGCCTGGGCGATTGTCGAGCACGCCGAGCAGCATGGCCTTGGACTCGGCGGCATCGGCCACACGCAGGTTGCGGCTGGCGGCCATCGCGATGCCGAAATCCTCCGGGTGGATCTCGTACTCGCGCACCTGCCCGTCGCGCAGCTCGCCCACCAGCGTGGCAGCGCCCAGCGAGATCTCGTCCATGCCGTCGCGCCCCCACACCACCAGCGCGCGCTCGGCGCCGAGCCGGTGCAGCACGCGCGCCTGGATGCC
>DMID01000080.1:603-5545 GCA_003449195.1 Lysobacteraceae bacterium
GACACGCTGCGGTTGCCGTGCTTGGCCACGCGCGCGCCGGCGGCCGCCGCCACGAACATCGAGCAGGTGGAAATGTTGAACGTGCGCGAACCGTCGCCGCCGGTGCCGACGATGTCCACCAGCCGCATGCGGTCGGCCACCGGCACGGGCCGCGCGAACTCGCGCATCACCTCGGCCGCGCCGGCGATCTCGCCGATGGTTTCCTTCTTCACCCGCAGGCCGGTGAGGATGGCCGCGGTCATCACCGGCGACACCTCGCCGCGCATGATCTGGCGCATCAACTCCACCATCTCGTCGTGGAAGATCTCGCGGTGTTCGATGGTGCGTTGCAGGGCTTCCTGCGGGGTAATGGACATGCCGTGTCTCCGCGAATCAATTCAGAACCAGATAGTCGCTGCCCTGGCGAATGCCGGCATGTGCGCCAGGCAGCAGGCGCAGGTGACGGCCGCCGCCAACCTCCACCGGCAGGCAGTCGTCCACCGCGAACAATGCATCGCGATGCGGCTTGATCCAGCCGGCGCCGGCCTGCGCAAGGCCCTTGCGCTTGGCTTCGGCCGCATCCTGCGCCACCACCAGCAGGTAGCGGTGCGCCTCGCCGAACACGCCGTCCTCGTAACCGCCGAGGTTGACGAAAAACAGCCGGGGCTCGTCGGCGGCCGCAGGCTGGTCGCACAGGCGCACCTGCCAACCATCCACGCCGTCCACTTCAAGCCAGGAATCGATGTGCAGCCCGGCCGCCGCACCGAACCATTGCGCGCGCAGCTGCTCGTGGGTGTCCGTCAGCGACTGGCCGAATGCAAAGGCCACGTCGTGCAGCTCGGTACGTCCACGCGGGTGGCGTCCACCGAGCATCACCACGAACAAGCGCCCCTCGTCCCCGCTCATGCACCCGGCCTCGCGCTCAAGGCCAGGCGTACGCCGAAACCGACGAACATCACCCCGGCCAGCCGATCCAGCCAGTGCATGCCGCGCCGGACCAGGTCGCTGCGGCGCGCACGGTCGGCCAGCAATGCATAGCCGGCATTGACCGGGATCGCATTCAGCGTGAACAGCGCGCCCAGCGCGGCAAAGGCCAGCGCCTTGTCCGGCACCCCCGGCGCGATGAACTGCGGCAGGAACGCGAGGAAAAACAACACCACCTTCGGGTTCAGCACATTGGTCAGGAAGCCGCCTGCGAACACCCGCCGCAACGGCAGCGACACGGCAGCGGACACGCCGCCTTCGGCCAGCTCCACCACGCCGGCCGGGGCGCGCAACAGGCGCACACCAACCCACAACAGGTAGGCCGCACCAACCCACTTGACCAGATCGAACAGCCACACCGAGGTAGCCAGCAACACGCCCAGCCCGAGCGCAGCCAGCGCCACGTGCACGAAACAGCCCGCCGTGATGCCCGCCACCGCCGCCAGCCCCGCGCGACGACCGCCACGCAGCGACTGGCCGACGATATACAGCACGTCCGGCCCGGGCGTCAGGTTGAGCAGCCAGCCGGCCAGCGCGAACAGCAACAGCTGCGCCGGTTCGATCACCGCCCGGCCCCGTCGAGGAAGTTCTTCAGCAGCGCGTGGCCGTGCTCGGTGAGGATGGACTCGGGATGGAACTGCACGCCTTCCACCGGGTATTCGCGGTGGCGCAGGCCCATCACCTCCTCGATGGAACCGTCGTCGTTCTCGGTCCACGCGGTCACTTCCAGCGCGTCCGGCAGGCGGTCCTTGTCCACCACCAGCGAGTGGTAGCGGGTGGCGGTGTAGCCGTCGGGCAAGCCGGCGAACACGCCCTTTCCCTCGTGCCGGATCGGCGAAGTCTTACCGTGCATGATGTTGCCGGCGCGGATCACGTGGCCGCCGTAGACCTGGCCGATGCTCTGATGGCCCAGGCACACGC
The DNA here is from genome assembly GCA_003449195.1 of Lysobacteraceae bacterium. Taxonomy (GTDB): domain Bacteria; phylum Pseudomonadota; class Gammaproteobacteria; order Xanthomonadales; family Xanthomonadaceae; genus Xanthomonas_B. Next base: position 2,488 of record DMID01000080.1, read on the forward strand.
CCAGCACGGGAATGCGCGGGCCAAGCTGCTCGATCACCTGCAGCGAAACGCCCGCCTCGTCCGGCGTGCCCGGACCGGGCGAGATGACGATGCGCTCCGGCGCCAGCGCGGCGATCTGGTCCACCGTCAATGCATCATTGCGCACCACCTTCACCTCGGCCCCCAACTGCTGGAAGTACTGCACGAGGTTGAAGGTGAAACTGTCGTAGTTGTCGATCATCAACAGCATGGTCAGCGCTCCTGTAGCGGCGCGGCGGCCGTGCGGATCGGGGATGCGGCGCCCGGCGCAAGCAGCGCGGCGGCATCGGCGAGGAAGGCATCCACCGCCGCGGGCGGGGTGGCCCACGAGGTGACCAGACGGATCGCGACGTTGCCGTGAGCATCCGGCGGCAGCCAGCGTTCGAAGGCGTAATCCGTTTCCAGCGCCTCGACCGCGGCGAGCGGCAACACCGGGAACAGCTGGTTGGTCGGTGAATCGACGAGGAAGCGCACGCCGTACGCGGCCAGCCCGTCATGCAGGCGCGCGGCCTGCGCAACGGCATGCGCGGCCAGTTCGAGAAACAGGCTCCCCTCGACCCGCCCCTCGGCAAACAACCCGGTGAACTGCGTGCCCAGCACCATGCCCTTGGCCAGCAGCGCGCCGCGCTGCTTGATCAGATAGCGCAGGTCCGGCTTGAGCGCGTCGTTGACCACCACCAGTGCCTCGCCGATCAAGGCGCCGTTCTTGGTGCCGCCGATGTAGAACGCATCGGCCAGCGTGGCCAGTTCCGGCAGCGTCAGGTCGTTGCCGGCTGCGGCGAGCGCGGCGCCGAGACGGGCGCCGTCCACGTACAGCCGCAGACCATGCCTGCGGCAGAACGCCGACAACGCGGCCAGTTCCGCGCGCGAATAGACCGTGCCCAGTTCGGTGCTCTGCGAGACGTACACCAGCCGTGGCTGCACCAGATGCTCGTTGGCATGCTCGGCCAGCACCGGCGCGATCGCCTCCGGCGTCAGCTTGCCGTCCGATGCCGGCACGGTGATGACCTTGTGCCCGGTGGCCTCGATGGCGCCGGTCTCGTGGGTGGCGATGTGGCCGGTGACGGCGGCGATGGCAGCCTGGTGCGGGCGCAGGAAGGCGGCCAGCGCGACCAGATTGGCCTGGGTGCCGCCGACCAGCAGGTGCACGTCGGCGTCCGGCTGCGCGCAGGCACTGCGAATCAGGCCGATGGCGCGCTCGGTATGCGCGTCCAGCCCGTAGCCGCGGTTCTGCTCGGCGCTCGCCGTGGCCAGCGCCTGCAACAGACGCGGATGCGCGCCTTCGCTGTAATCGTTGCGGAAGCCGTGCGTCAGCGCGGCGGGAATGTGCTCGTACATGGCCTCACAACCCCTTGGCCGCCTGGGCCACGGCGCGGAACAGGGCGCGGCCCTTGTTCATGGTTTCCTTCCATTCCAGATCGGGGTCGGAGTCGTAGACCACGCCACCGCCGGCCTGCACGTACAGGTGGCCGTCCTGGATGACGGCGGTGCGGATGGCGATGGCGGTGTCGGCATCGCCATGCCAACCGATGTAGCCGACTGCGCCGGAATAGACATTGCGCTTGACCGGCTCCAGCTCGCGGATGATCTCCAGCGCGCGCACCTTCGGCGCGCCGGACACGGTGCCGGCCGGGAAGGTGGCGCGCAGCACGTCCATGTAGCTCAGCCCAGGCTTGAGCGTGCCGGTGACCTCGCTGACGATGTGCATCACGTGGCTGTAGCGCTCGATCACGAACGAGGCCGTCACCTGCACGGTGCCCGCCTCGGCCACGCGGCCGACGTCGTTGCGGCCGAGGTCGATCAGCATCACGTGCTCGGCGCGCTCCTTCGGGTCGGCCAGCAGCTCGGCTTCCAGCGCCTTGTCTTCCTCGGGCGTCTTGCCGCGACGGCGGGTGCCGGCGATCGGCCGCACCGTCACCGTGCCGCCCTGCAGGCGGGCGAGGATTTCCGGCGAGGAGCCCACCACCTGGGTACCGCCGACGTCGATGAAATACATGTACGGCGACGGATTCAGCGCGCGCAGCGCCCGGTAAACATCCACCGGCCGCGCCCGGAACGGCACCCGCAGGCGCTGGCTGGGCACCACCTGGAAGATGTCGCCGGCGCGGATGTATTCCTTGGCCTGTTCGACCATCGCGTGGTACTGCTCGCGGGTGAAGGACGAACGGAAATCGGACTCGTCGATCGCATCGGACACCTGCGCCTGCGGGTAGCCGGCGCCGGCCTGACGCAGGCGATGGGCCAGTTCGTCCAGGCGGCGGTTGGCACGCGCCCAGGCCTGCGGCTGTGCCGGGTCGGCATGCACGATCAGGTACAGCCGGCCCTTGAGGTTGTCGAACACGGCCAGCTCTTCGGACAGCATCAGCAGGATGTCCGGCGTGCCCAGTTCGTCCGGCTTGCTGCTGCGGCCCAGACGCGGCTCGATGTATTCCACGCACTCGAAACCGAACCAGCCCACCAGACCGCCGGCAAAGCCCGGCAAGCCTTCGATGCGCGGCACGGACCACGCCGCGCGCAGGCGCTCGACCTCGGCCAGCGGGTCGTCCACTTCGCGGCGTTCGGTCACCTCGCCGTAGTCCAGCGTCTCCAGCACGTGGCCGCGGAAGGCATAGGTGCGGCGCGCCGGCAGGCCGATGATGGAATAACGGCCGAAGCGCTCGCCGCCCTCGACCGATTCGAACAGGTAGGTATGCGGGCCGTCGGCGAGTTTCAGGTACACCGACAGCGGCGTGTCCAGATCGGACAGCACCTCGCGGACGACGGGGATGCGGTGGTGGCCCTCAGCGGCCTGCTGCTGGAACTGCTCGAACGTGATCAAGACGGCTTTCCTTCCAAGAGCTTGCCGCAACGGGGGCGGCGACAGGGCGGACGACGGCGACGGGCCACCATCGCCACGCACGGCGAGCGGAAGGAAGGGAACGCGGAGTCGTCAGGCTGGGCACGCGATTACTGTACCGCAACACGCGCGCGGCGCGCAGCGCGGCCGCACCGGCCAGCACCATGGCGCGGCCCGGTGCGCGCATCAAGCCGCGCCGGCACT
>DMID01000166.1 GCA_003449195.1 Lysobacteraceae bacterium
GTGAAATAGAACACGCCCGGATGCTCGCCGATGCGCACGCCCTGCGGGTCGCGCATTTCGCCGGGCTTGGCCGGCAGGTACTGGCTCAGGAAACTGCGGAAATCGCGCTCGCCGATGAAGCAGATGCCGGTGGAGTCCTTCTTGGCGGCCGTCGGCAAGCCGGCTTCGGCGGCGATCCGGCGCACGTCGGGCTTGGGCAGTTCGCCGATCGGGAACAGGGTGCGCGACAGTTGCGCCTGGCCGAGCTGGTGCAGGAAGTAGCTCTGGTCCTTGTTGCGGTCCAGCCCGCGCAACAGACGCCAGCGGCCGCCTGTCTGGGCGACGCGGGCGTAATGGCCGGTGGCGATGCGCTCGGCGCCCAGCTCCAGTGCGGCATCGAGGAAGTGCTTGAACTTGACCTCGCGGTTGCACAGCACGTCCGGGTTGGGCGTGCGGCCCGCCGCGTATTCGGTGAGGAAATGGGCGAACACGCCCTGCCAGTACTCGCCTGAGAAATCGCGGAAGTGGAACGGGATGCCGAGCAGGCCGCAGATCGCGACGGCATCGCGACGGTCGTCCTCGGCCCGGCATTCGCCGCTGCCGTCGTCGTCCCAGTTGCGCATGAACAGGCCGGCGACCGGCTCGCCTGCTCGCACCAGCTGCAGCGCGGCCACCGACGAATCCACGCCGCCGGACATGCCGACGATGGTGCGCGGCGCGTTCACGGGACGTGCCTGACCAGATCGAGCGGGTAGCGCCGGCCGGCCAACCAATCCTGCGCGGCCTGCCAGACCAGCGGGCTGCGCAGGCGCGGACGGGCTTGGGCCAGTTCGTCCGGGCTCAGCCACAGGGCGCGGACGATGCCGGTGTCGAGCGGGCGTTCGGGGTGGTGCGCCAGCGGCTCGGCGCCGAAGGCGAAGCGCAGGTAGTCGCGGCCGTCGTCGGTACGCCACTGATAGGTGCCGATGAAGCAGGTCAGGCGCACGTCCCAGCTCGATTCCTCCAGCGTCTCGCGCAGCGCGGCCTGTTGCAGGGTCTCGTCCGGCTCCAGATGGCCGGCCGGCTGGTTGAGCACCAGCTCGCGGCCGGGCAGAGGGCGGTCGGCCTGCTCCTCGATCAGCAGCAGGCGACCATGCGCATCGGCCACCACGGTGGCGACGGTGACGTGCAGGTCCCAAGCGGGCGGGGAAAACGGGGATTCGGAATCGTTCACGGGCATGGCACGGGCGGCGTCGGCAGGCCGTGCGTCGGGGCAGTGGCGGGATTGTCCTTGCTGGCGGCGCCCGGCGTCCATATCAAGGGCGGGCATCCGTAATAAAATGCACGCCATGCCGCACAAGCTCACGACCGACAACGATCTGGATCAAGGCCTGCTGGTGGAAACCGGCAAGCCGGAGATCGCGCCACCGCCGCAGTATCAGGTGCTTCTGCTCAACGACGACTACACGCCGATGGATTTCGTGGTCGAAGTATTGCAGCAGTTCTTCACGATGGACCTGGAAAAGGCCACGCAGGTGATGCTGCACGTGCATACCCGGGGGCGCGGCATCTGCGGCGTGTTCACCCGCGAGGTGGCCGAGTCCAAGGTGGCCTTGGTCAACGAGTACGCACGGATGAACCAGCACCCGCTGTTGTGCACGATGGAAAAGGCCTGAACGTCGGCGGCAACACCGGCTGAACGCTGCGGTCTGCCGCTGCGCTGGAAATTCCCCCTGCAGGCCGCATATTGTGCGAAAGCCCGCAGGAGACGTATCCATGTTCAGCAAAGACCTCGAGCAGACCATCGGCCAGTGCTACAAGCGTGCCCGCGAGGCGCGCCACGAGTTCATGACCGTCGAGCACCTGCTGCTGGCCCTGCTCGACAACCCTTCGGCGCAAGCGGTGCTCAAAGCTTGCGGCGCCGACTTCCAGCGCCTGCGCACCGATCTTGAACAGGCCATCGAGGCCTCGGTGTCGCGCCTGGCCGAGGACGACGGCCGCGACACCCAGCCCACGCTGGGTTTCCAGCGCGTGCTGCAGCGCGCGGTGTACCACGTGCAGTCCTCCGGCAAGAAGGAAGTCACCGGTGCCAACGTGCTGGTGGCGATCTTCGGCGAGAAGGACTCGCATGCGGTCTACTTCCTCAACCAGCAGGACGTGAGCCGGCTGGACGTGGTCAATTACCTGTCCCACGGCATCGCCAAGATCGGCGACGAGGGGGCCGAAGGTGGAGCGTCGAGCGAAAGCGACGGCGAAGCCAAGGCCGAAGGCGGCGAGGGTGAAGGCAAGGGCGACGCGCTGACCGAATTTGCCAGCAACCTCAACGAAGCGGCCCGCAACGGCAAGATCGACCCGCTGGTCGGCCGCGCCGACGAGATCGAGCGCACCATCCAGGTGCTGTGCCGCCGGCGCAAGAACAACCCGCTGTACGTCGGCGAGGCCGGCGTGGGCAAGACCGCCATTGCCGAAGGCTTGGCCAAGCGTATCGTCGACGGCGAGGTGCCCGAGGTGCTCGCCGACGCGGTGGTGTATTCGCTGGACCTGGGCGCGCTGGTGGCCGGCACCAAGTACCGCGGCGACTTCGAGAAGCGCCTGAAAGGCGTGCTGGGCGCAATCAAGAAAGTGCCCAACGCGGTGCTGTTCATCGACGAGATCCACACCATCATCGGTGCCGGCTCGGCGTCGGGCGGCACGATGGACGCCTCCAACCTGATCAAGCCGGCACTGGCCTCGGGCGAGCTGCGCTGCATCGGTTCGACCACGTTCCAGGAATACCGCGGCATCTTCGAGAAAGACCGCGCGCTGGCCCGGCGCTTCCAGAAGATCGACATCGTCGAACCGACCGTCGGCGAGGCCTACGAGATCCTGCAGGGGCTCAAGCCCAAGTACGAGGCGCACCACGGCGTCACCTACGCCGACGAGGCGCTGCAGGCGGCGGTGGACCTGTCGGTCAAGCACATCGGCGACCGCCTGCTGCCGGACAAGGCCATCGACGTGATCGACGAGGCCGGCGCCCGCCAGCGCCTGCTGCCCGAGGGCGAGCGCAAGGAACTGATCGACATCGAGGAGATCGAGACCATCATCGCCAAGATGGCGCGGATCCCGGCCAAGCAGGTCAACACCACCGACAAGGAAGTGCTGCAGCATCTGGAGCGCAACCTGAAGATGGTGATCTTCGGCCAGGACGAGGCCATCGCCACGCTGGCTTCGGCGATCAAGCTCTCGCGCTCCGGGCTGGGCGCTGCCGACAAGCCGATCGGCAGCTTCCTGTTCGCCGGCCCCACCGGCGTGGGCAAGACCGAGGTGACCAAGCAACTGGCCCTGCAACTGGGCATCGAGCTGGTGCGCTTCGACATGTCCGAATACATGGAGCCGCATTCGGTCAGCCGCCTGATCGGCGCGCCTCCGGGCTACGTCGGTTTCGACCAGGGCGGCCTGCTGACCGAGAAGATCGTCAAGACGCCGCATTGCGTGCTGCTGCTGGACGAGATCGAGAAGGCGCACCCGGACATCTTCAACATCCTGCTGCAGGTGATGGACCGCGGCGTGCTCACCGACACCAACGGGCGCGAGGCCAACTTCAAGAACGTCATCATCGTGATGACCACCAATGCCGGCGCCACGCAGGCGGCACGGCGCTCCATCGGCTTCACCCGTCAGGACCACAGCACCGACGCGATGGAGGCGATCCGCAAGGGCTTCACGCCGGAATTCCGCAACCGCCTCGACGCGGTGGTGCAATTCCAGGCGCTGGGCATGGACCACATCCTGCGCGTGGTGGACAAGTTCCTGATCGAGCTGGAGGCGCTGCTGCAGGAGAAGCACGTCAGCCTGTCGGCCACCCCGACCGCGCGCGACTGGCTGGCCCTGCACGGTTTCGACCCGCTGATGGGCGCACGCCCGATGGCGCGCCTGATCCAGGACAAGATCAAGCGCCCGCTGGCCGACGAGCTTTTGTTCGGCAAGCTGGTTGATGGCGGCCGGGTCGGCATCGACGTGCGCGACGACGAGCTGGTGGTCGATGCGCAGCCGGAGCCGGAAAGGCTGTTGCCGGCGACGGTGGAGTGACCCCGCGCCGAATTTCTCCGGAAGTGCAGGCAAGGCACAAGGCCCGGTTCCGCGAGGACTCGGGCCTTGTCGCATCCGGCGTACACGCGAGCAAGTTGCCGGAAGGGTGGCCGAGAAAATCGCGGGCACGCGAAAAGGCGGCTGAGGCCGCCTTTCGTTCCCGTCCTGTCGCGGCAAGCCCGGGCGGGCTTACTTCATGCGATAGGTGATGCGGCCCTTGGTCAGGTCGTAGGGGGTCATTTCCACCTTGACCTTGTCGCCGGTCAGGATGCGGATGTAGTTCTTGCGCATGCGGCCGGAGATGTGGGCAATGATTTCATGCCCGTTTTCCAGCGTGACCCGGAAGGTGGTATTGGGCAGCGTCTCGCTGACGGTGCCTTCGAATTCGATGGAATCGTCTTTCGACATGAAGTTCCGAGATGACAGATGGCCGGCCGGAAAGGCCCGCGAAGCCCGCCATTCTACCCTTCGAGGCGGGGCTGCGCAAAAACGCCCGGGCTCAGGGCGATGGCTAGGCCAGTTCGCAGGCGGGCAGGGTGCCGAATCGCCCGGTCCACGGCCCTGCGGCATCGGCGTTTGCCGTCAATGCCGCGATGCTGTCCAGGAAGCGCGTGCGCGGCCAGCGTTCGGCCCCCATCCGCATCAGGTGCGGGTTCTCCACCTGCGCGTCGATCAGCGGCCAGCCCCATCCATTCAGGCGCCGGGCGAGGGCGGCCAGCGCGATCTTGGAGCCGCCGGTGCGGCGGCTGAACATGCTTTCGCCGAAGAACATCCGGCCGATTGCCACGCCGTACAGCCCGCCGACGAGTTGGCCGCTGCCATCGCGGACTTCGACCGAATGGGCGTGGCCCAGCCGGTGCAGGGCGCCGTAGGCATCGACCATCCCGGCGGTGATCCAGGTGCCGTCCTGGCCGGCGCGCGGGCTGTCGGCGCAGGCATGCATCACTTCGGCAAAAGCCGTGTCCGCCTGCACGGCCCAGTCCGATCCGCGCAGTTCCCGGCGGAAGCGGCGCGACAGATGCACGCCATCGGTACGGAACACCGTGCGCGGGTCGGGCGACCACCACAGGATCGGCTGGCCTTCGGAGAACCACGGAAAGATGCCGTGGGCATAGGCATTGAGCAGCCGCGGCGGGCTCAGGTCGCCGCCGACCGCCAGCAGGCCGTCCGGGTCGCGCAGGGCATCGGTGGCCGGCGGGAA
>DMID01000253.1:0-277 GCA_003449195.1 Lysobacteraceae bacterium
GGCGGAGAGCTGCCGCATCAAGGTGTCCTCGTGGCCGGCCAGCCCGGCGATGGCCAGCGCGCCGCCCGCCATCTGCCGTGCCCGGCGCCCTTGCAGGTCGCAGGCCGCGTGCAGGTTTTCCAGCGTGCTCAGGTCGGCCTTCAGCCCGGGCAGGTGGCCGAGCCAGGCGATGAAGCGGCCGCGTTCGCGTTCGCGCACCGGTTTGCCGTCGATCTCCAGCGTGCCCGATTCGGCATGCAGCAGGCCGGCCAGCACGCGCAGCAGCGTGGTCTTGCCG
>DMID01000253.1:290-4451 GCA_003449195.1 Lysobacteraceae bacterium
GCCTTGCACCAGCAGGGCTTCGCCGATGCGCAGGTCGAGGTCGAGCGGGCCGAACACCGGTTCGTCGTGGCGAAGGAAACTCAGGCCGCGCGCGGACAGCAGCGGCAGGTCGGGGGAGAGCGGGTCGGTCATCGTAAATCCGGGCAGCCGCCGTACGGCCGGCGCAGATGCATGTCCGCGAAGGCGGGCGGGTAACGCCGCGCATTGTACCGGCCTGTCGCACCGGCGGCGCAGCTCCGGGCCGATCGTCATGCATGGGGCGGAACGCTGTTTTGCGCGATGCGCGCAATGTCGCCCGCGCATGCCGCGTAAACTCGGCGGTTTCCGCCAACGACCCGCCCGGCCCGCCACGATGCTTCCCCAGACCAAGCTGCCCAAGGTGGGCACGACCATCTTCACCGTCATGTCGCAACTGGCCGGGGAGCACGGGGCGATCAATCTCGGCCAGGGCTTCCCGGATTTCCCGGTGCCGGTGCGGCTGGTGGACGAGCTCGACCGCGCCATGCGCGCCGGCCACAACCAGTACCCGCCCATGACCGGCGTGGCCGCGTTGCGCCAGGCCATTGCGGAAAAGTCGTTGCGCTGCCACGGAGCGCGGGTGGACGCGGATGCCGAGGTCACCGTGACCAGCGGCGCCACCGAGGCGATCTTCGACGCCATCCATGCGCTGGTGCGGGCAGGCGAGGAAGTGATCGTGCTCGACCCGGCCTACGACTGCTACGAACCGGCCATCGAGCTGGCTGGCGCGACGGCGGTGCACGTGGCGCTGGACCCGGCCAGCTTTGCGGCTGACTGGGGCAAGGTGCAAGCGGCGATCACCCCGCGCACACGGCTGATCATCGTCAACACGCCGCACAACCCGTCCGGCGCCATGCTGTCGGCCGAGGACATGCGCGCACTGGCCGACCTGCTGCGCGGCACCGACATCTTCGTGCTGTCCGACGAGGTGTACGAGCACATCGTCTACGATGGCGCCGAGCACCAGTCCGCGCTGCGTTTCCCGGAACTGCGCGAGCGCGCGATCATCGTGTCCAGCTTCGGCAAGACCTTCCATTGCACCGGCTGGAAGATCGGCTACGCGATCGCGCCACCGGCCCTGAGCGCGGAATTCCGCAAGGTCCACCAGTACAATGTGTTCACCAGCTTCGGCCCGGCCCAGCACGCCTTTGCCGCGATGCTGCGCGATGAGCCGGAGCATTACCTCGGGCTGAGCGCGTTCTACCAGGCCAAGCGGGACCGTTTCCGCGAGCAGTTGCTGGGCACGCGCTTCAAGCCGTTGCCGGTGGCCGGCGGTTACTTTCAGCTGGTGGATTATTCGGCGGTCAGCGACCTGCCCGACGAAGCCTTCGCCAAGTGGCTGACCACCGAGAAGGGCGTGGCGGCGATCCCGTTGTCGCCGTTCTATGAAACCCCGCCGGCCGGCCAGCGCCTGGTGCGGCTGTGCTTTGCCAAGAATGCCGCCACCCTCGACGCGGCCATCGAACGTCTGCAGAAGATCTGAACACGCCGGAGGCCGTCCCCCCATGCAGGACCTGCGCATTTCCCTCGTCCAGGGCGATACCCGCTGGCACGACCCGGCGGCCAATCGCGAGCATTACGCCGGCCTGCTCGAACCCCTGGCCGGCATCACCGATCTGGTGATCCTGCCGGAAACCTTCACCAGCGGTTTTTCCAACGATGCCATCGACAAGGCCGAAGGCATGGACGGGCCGACCGTGGCATGGATGCGGGCGCAGTCCATGCGCATCGGCGCGGCGGTGACCGGCAGCGTGCAGTTGCGCACGCCCGAAGGCGTGTTCAACCGGCTGCTGTGGGCCACGCCGGACGGCCAGCTGCGCCATTACGACAAACGCCACCTGTTCCGTTATGCCGGCGAGCACGAGCGCTACGCCGCCGGCGATGCGCGCCTGACGGTGGAATGGAAGGGCTGGCGGATCAATCCGCAGGTCTGCTACGACCTGCGCTTCCCGGTGTTTTGCCGCAACCGCCACGACGTGGAGCTGCCGGGCGGCCTGGATTTCGACCTGCAGATTTTCGTCGCCAACTGGCCCTCGGCACGGGCGCACGCATGGAAGACGCTGCTGCGCGCCCGCGCGATCGAAAACCTGTGCTACGTCGCCGCGGTCAACCGAGTGGGCGTGGACGGCAACGGCCTGCACTATGCCGGCGACAGCGCGGTGATCGACTTCCTCGGCCAGCATCAGGTGGAACTGCGCGAGCGCGAGCAGGTGGCCACCACCACGATCTCCGCGCAGGCATTGGCCGAGCACCGCACGCGTTTCCCCGCGATGCTGGATGCGGACGCGTTCGAGCTGCGTTGAGGCCGCCCCGTGCGCGCCCCGCGGTTCATCCGCCGGGCTTGCGCGCCACCAGATCGATCAGTGCGGACATGCCGACGTGGCCGTGGCCTTCGTCCACGTGCTCGTCGTGGCTTGCGAAATGCAGCCACTCCAGGCCGCCGAAGGCGTCGCGCAGCAGCGCTTCGGTATAGAGATTCTCGGCTTCGGACGGCCCGCCGGTGCCGCAGGCAAGTTGCTCGGGGCGGTAACCCTGCAGGATCAGCAGCCCGCCGGGCTTGAGCGTGCGCCGCATGCCCTCGAACATCGCCCGGCGCAGGTCTGGCCCGGCGAACTGGACGAAGATCGCCACGACCACGTCGAAGCGGGCTTCGTCCCACTGCCAGGCGGCGATGTCCGCCTCGCGGGTGGTCAGTGCCACGCCGCGCGCGGCGGCCAGTTTTTGCGCCTTGGCCAGCCCGGTGGCCGAGAGGTCGAAGGACAGCACGTCCAGCCCGAGTCCGGCCAGCCAGACGCCATTGCGGCCTTCGCCGTCGGCCACGCACAAGGCCTTCATGCCCGGCTTCAGGCGGGCTGCCTGCGCGGCGAGGAACGCATTGGGCGCCGTGCCGAACACGTAGCCGTCGGCGGCGTAGCGTGTTTCCCAGCGTTGCCGGGCCTGATCGACCGGTGGCGTGCTCATGCCGGGTGCGGGGCGCAGTAAGTGTCGTGCAGCACCTGCAGGATGCGTAGGGCCGGTCCGTCCGTCAGCGCGTAATGAATGGTCTGGCCATCACGGCGGGTGCTGACGAGGTTTTCTTCGCGCAGCACGGCCAAGTGCTGGGACAGGGCGGACTGGCTCAGGTCGAGCAGGCCGTTGATCTCGCCGACCGACCGCTCGCGGTCCACCAGCAGGCACAGGATCATCAGGCGCTGCTTGTTGGCCAGCGCCTTGACCAGCGCCGCCGCTTCGTCGGCGTGCCCGCGCATTTTTTCCGGGTCGATGGGAGCTTGACGTGGCATCCGTGTTTCCGTGAGGGAGCGTTGACGGGTCAATCGGTCGACAGCGGGAGGCCGGCAGCCGACCAGGCCTTGACTCCGCCCGCCATCGAGCGCACGTGGCGGAATCCCAATTCTTGCAGACTGAGCGCCGCCAGCGCGGATCGGCCGCCGGTCAGGCAGTAGACGAGAAGCGGGCGATCGCGTGCCTGCAGGGCTTCGGTGGTGCTGCAAGCCATGGCCGGATGGGCCTCGATCTGGAATTCCAGCACGCCGCGCGGCAGGTTGATCGCGCCGGGCAGGTGGCCTTGCGCGTACTCGCCGGGCTCGCGCACGTCGATCACGGAAAGTCCGGCGAGGGTGGCCGGATCCAATGCCTGCGGGGTGATTTCGGTGATTTCGGCGCGGGCGCGGGCGATCAGGTCGTTCGCAGTGATCGTCATGGAATTTTCTCCTCATAAATCAGTTGAATCTAATATAATAAATTGCTAATTTAGATGCAACTGCCTCATGTCGGGGCGGATTGAAGGAGAAGCCCCGTGAATCTGGACCGTGCCGTTTTGGCGTTTGCCGGTGTGATGATCCTCGCCAGCGTGGCGTTGACCCAGCTGGTCTCGCCGTGGTGGTGGCTGTTGACGGCCTTCGTGGGCCTGAACCTGGTGCAGGCAAGCATCACGGGCTTCTGTCCGGCGGCGATGCTGTTCCGCAAGCTCGGCATCAGCAGCGGCTGCGCCTTCAAATGAGTCTGCGGACGTCGTTCCTTGCCGGCGCTCTGGTTGCGGCGCTGGCCGGCTGTGGCCACGGCGGCGACGTGCCGGCGCTGCCGCGTGCGGAAGGCCTGAAGACGCTGACGGCGGGCGCTTCCGGGGCCGCCGCCGGTGGGCTG
>DMID01000113.1 GCA_003449195.1 Lysobacteraceae bacterium
CAGCGTGGCATTGGCGCGGAAGGCCGACAGCACCTGCACCAGTTTGGCGGTGGCGCGGGCATGCAGGCCCAGCCGGTTGGAAACAATGAGTTCTTTCTCAAGCATCGTCGGTGATGACTCCGTTGCGAGCGCCCGCCGCCGCAGTGGCGGGCAGTTGGTCCAGTCCCTGTTCCGGATAGTTCATTACCCGCAGCAACATCGCCAGACTCAATCCCGATACACGCCGGGTCGGGGTGCCCAGGCGGGCCAGCTTGCCGGCGAGATTGCTCGGGCTGGCGCCATACAGATCGGTCAGTATCAACACGCCGCCTTCGCCTTCCACCCGCCGCATCGCCGCCGAGGCGGCGGGCAGCAGGGCATCCAGGTCGGCGTCGAAAGGCACTTCGAACGCTTCTGTCTTCAGCGGCAGTTGCCGCAACAAGGCGGTCGTCACTTCCAGCAGGGAAGTGCCGACACCGGTATGAGTTACTAGGAGAATGCCGCAGGTCATCCCTGAACGTTAACAGGTCAGGCCAAGTCCGCGATAGCGCTTAAATCTGTCTTCTGTGTGCCATTCAGGGCATGCGCGGTGATTGCGCAGGCGCGTGTTCAATCCTGCTCGCGATGGAAGGTGGCCACGTCCTGCCAGCCCTGCTCGCGGGCATGCCGGGCCAGTCGTTCGGCCAGATAGACCGAACGGTGCTTGCCGCCGGTGCAACCGAAGGCCACGGTGACATAGCTGCGGGTTTCGCTGCCCAGTTTGGGCAGCCAGGTGTCGAGCAGGTCCTGCAGCTGGCTGACGTAGCGCACCACCTCGGGCTGGGCGTCCAGGTATTCGCGGACTTCGCGGTCGCGCCCGGTCAGTGAGCGCAGTTCCGGGTCCCAATGCGGATTGGGCAGCACCCGTGCATCGAAGACGAAATCGGCTTCGGCGGGCACGCCGCGTTTGTAGGCGAAGGATTCGAACAGCAGCGACAACTTGCTCTCGTGGCTGAGTGCGAAATCGGTGATGACACGGCGCCGCAGCTGGTGCACGTTGAGGCGGGTGGTGTCGATGATGGCATCGGCCTCGCGGCGCAGCGGCGCGGTCAGTTCGCGCTCGCGGCTGATGGCTTCGGGCAGGGACAGGCCCAGATGGCTGAGCGGATGGCGGCGGCGGGTATCGGCATAGCGCGCCAGCAGGGTGTCGTCATCGGCTTCGAAGAACAGCAGACGCGCTTCAATGCCGTAGTCCAGCGCAGTCTTGCGCCAGGCCGCCAGTTGGCTCAGGTCGCTGCGGCCGCGTACGTCGATGCCGACAACCAGTCGCTGCGGTCGGTTTTCCTCGCGTTCGCCGAGCACGCCGCGCACGAACTCCGGCAGCAGGTTGACCGGGATGTTGTCCGAACAGTAGTAGTCCAGGTCTTCAAAGGTCTTCAACGCCACCGATTTGCCCGAACCGGACAGGCCGCTGACGATGATCAATACCGATGCAGGGTGTGAACTCATGGACTACGTTGCTCCAGCAGGTTGCTATGGCGGGCGATGAACATCGCCGCCGGATCGATGCCCTTGGTGCGCAGGATGTGCAGGCGGGTGGCCGCCTCGGTCAGCACCGCGAGGTTGCGCCCGGGCATCACCGGCAGGGTGATCAGCGGCACGTCCAGGTCCAGCACGTGGCGGGTGCCGGAGTCGCCGGTCAGGCGCGCGTAGCCGCTGGTGTTGGGCTCGGTCATCGGCTTGGTCAGGTGCACGATCAGGCGCAGGTACTTGTTCTTCTTGATCGCGGTGTCGCCGAACATGCTGCGCACGTTGAGCACGCCCAGCCCGCGCACTTCCAGCAGGTCCTGCAGCAGGTCCGGGCAGGTGCCGTCGAGCACGTCCGGGGCGATCTGGGTGAATTCGGGGGCATCGTCGGCCACCAGCCGGTGGCCGCGGGTGAGCAGTTCCAGCGCCAGCTCGCTCTTGCCCGAACCGGCCTCGCCGGTGATCAGCACGCCGATCGAGTAGATCTCCATGAATACGCCGTGCAGGGTGATGCGCGGGGCCAGCGTGCGCGCCAGGTGGTAGGACAGGTGGTTGAGCAGTTCGTGGCCGCGCTTGGGCGAAACCCACAGCGGCGTCTGCGTTTCGCCGGCGGCCGCGCGCAGATCCTCCGGCACCGGCTGGTTCTTGCTGATCACCAGCGCCATCGGCTGCGACTGCACGATCTTGCGGATGATGTCGCCGCGCCGCGACGGTTCCTGCGCGTCCAGCCAGGACAGCTCCTCGGTGCCGAGGATCTGCACCTTGTTCGGGTAGATGGTGTTGAGGTAGCCGGCCAGCGACGGCCGGCGCGCATTGGTGGCCTCGGCCTCGATCTCGCGGTTGCCGCCTTGCTCGCCGGCCACCCAGCGCAGGGCCAGTTTCTCCTGCTGCTGGTCGAACAGTTCGCGCGCGCTGATGTGGGTATTCATGCGGGATCGGCAGGGAAGGACAGGGACGGAAGCGCATTGTCGCCCGTTCCGGTGACGGGAGCGGGACGCCACGTGCGCATCCGGGCCAGCAGCGCGTCGGCGTCGGCCGCCGCGCGAAGCCCGGTGCGGACATCCGGTTCGGAGAAGAGCTCGGCCAGTTCGGCCAGCAGCATCAAGTGCTGCTGCACGTAATGCGCGAGTACGGAGAGGACAGACAACAGGACAATCGCGCGCCCGCCACCTGCACTGGAATCGACCGGCGTGGCGCGTCGCAGCTGCACGGCACGCGGGGGCTGGAGGTGTTGCGAGCGGCCGTGAGGGATGGCCATGCCGTGGCCGATGCTGCCTGGGGCTTCGCGGTGCGACAGGCTGAGGGAGAGGCTTCCGGCGCCGACCTGCCGGCAAGCCGGCAGGTCGGCGGTGTGGCGCAGGGCGATGTCGCAGTCGCCGGCATCCTGGATGCCGGCCCTGGCATCGTCCAGCAGTTCGTCCGGTTGCACGGCGGGGCTTACTGCAAGCCGTCGCGCACGCTGAGCGGGTCGAACTCCTGCTTCTTGCCCTTGTGCTTGAGCACCAGCCGGTCGAGCTTGTCGGCCAGCAGGTCGATGGCGGCGTACATCGTCTGCCCGCTGGCGTCGGCGTGCAGGGTGCAGCCGGGCATGTTGAGGGTGGCTTCCACCATGTGGTCGGGCTTGCGCACGCTGAGCTGGGTGCGGATCTTCACGTCCTCGCCATCGGCGTGGCGCACCACCCGCTTGAGCTTGGTTTCGACATAGTCGCGCAGGGCGGGGGTCACTTCGATCTGCTGGCCGTAGGTTTCGATGCCCATCGTGTTCCTCCTGTTTCGTCGAAGGGAAACATGAACCTCCCCGCGCCGGGAGCCATCACCCGATGCGGACGCGCTCGTGCGACGCGGCGATGTTCATGGCTTCACGATACTTCGCCACCGTGCGTCGCGCCACCGGCACGCCGGTGGCCTTCAGCAAGTCGGCCAGTTTGGCGTCGGACAGCGGCTTGCGCGGGTTTTCGTCGTCGATCAAGCGTTTGATCATGGACTGGATGGCAGTGCTGGATGCCTCGCCGCCGCCCTCAGTGTCGATGCCGGAGGCGAAGAACGCGCGCATCGGCAAGGTGCCGCGCGGGGTGCGCACGAACTTGCGCGCGATGGTGCGGGAAATCGTCGATTCGTGCAGGCCGACCATGCCGGCGACTTCGCGCAGGGTGAGCGGGCGCAAGGCCTGCGGGCCGAATTCGAGGAACCCGGCCTGCTCGCGCATCAGGCAGCGCATCACCTTGACGAGCGTTTCGCCGCGGGCCTCCAGGCCTTTCAGCAGCCAGCGCGCTTCCTGCAGGTGATTGCGCAGGTAGGCGGCATCCTGTTCGCCGCATTGGCGGATCATCCGCTCGTAGCCGCGGTGGATGGCGATGCGCGGGCGCGAATGCCCGGACAGGGCCACTTGCCAGACGCCGTGGCTGCGCCAGACCACGCAGTCGGGCACGACATAGGTATCGGCTTCCATGTCGCCGATGCCGCGCCCCGGGGCCGGGTCGAGCGAGCGCAACAGGTGCACGGCCACTTCGACGTCGGCCTGTGGCTTGCGCAGCTCGGCGGCGAGCCCGGCGATGCCGGCCCGGGGCAGGCGTTCGAGCAGGGGCCCGCGCACGATCTCCAGGGCCAGCGTGCGGCCATCGGCATCGGCCTCCAGTGCATCCAACTGCAGGGACAGACATTCGCCGAGCGAGCGGGCGCCGATGCCGGTGGGTTCCAGCTGCTGGATGCGACACAGCACGGCGAGGATTTCGTCCTCGCTGGCGGTCAGCTCGGGTTGCAGGGTGTCGGCGATCGCGGCCAGCGGTTCGCGCAGGTAGCCGTCGGCATCGAGCGCGTCGATCAGGGCCGCGCCGATCATGCGGTCGCGGGCCGACAAGGGTTCCAGATGCAGCTGCCAGAGCAGGTGGTCGGCCAGCGATTCCGGCTCGACGACGCGCTCGGCCGGGTTGTCGTCCTCGGACGATGCCGCGCCGGTGCTCCATTGCGGTTCGTCCAGCGTGCGCGGTTCGTCGCTGTCGCCGCCGGGGGCATCTTCGGCCTTGGCCGGGGTTTCCCGTTCGGGCCCGGTGGCGGGGGCGCCGCCATCGTCGTTCTGGTCGGCCCACTCGAGCAGCGGGTTGGTTTCCACCGCTTCGGTGATTTCGGCGTCCAGCTCGACGGAGGACATCTGCAACAGCTTGATGGCCTGACGCAGTTGCGGCGTCATCACCAATTGCTGTCCCAGCGATGTCTGCAGCCGTGGCTTCATGTCATGACCGGCGTGAAGCGGAAGTGGCCTGAAGTCGCCGGGGACGTCACCGGAATCAGAGACGGAAGGAATCCCCCAGATAGACGCGGCGCACGTCCGGATTGTCGAGCAGCGCGTCCGGTGCCCCCTGCGCCAGCACGCCTCCGTCGCTGAGGATATACGCGCGGTCGCAGATTCCCAAGGTTTCGCGGACGTTGTGGTCTGTGATCAGCACGCCGATGCCGCGTTCCTTGAGATGGGTGATGATCTTCTGGATCTCGCCGACCGAGATCGGATCGACGCCGGCGAAGGGCTCGTCCAGCAGCATCAGGCGCGGGCGCGCGGCCAGCGCGCGGGCGATCTCGCAACGCCGGCGTTCGCCGCCGGACAGGCTGGCGCCGATCTGTTCGGCCACGTGGTCGATCTGCAATTCGCCCAGCAGCGAGGTGAGTTCGCGCTCGATGCCGGCCGCGTCGAGGTCTTCGCGCAGCTGCAGCACCAGGCGGATATTGTCGGCCACGCTGAGCTTGCGGAACACCGAAGGTTCCTGCGGCAGGTAGCCCACGCCGAGGCGCGCTCGCTTGTACATCGGCAGGGCGGTGATGTCCTGCCCGTCCAGTTCGATGCGGCCGGTGTCGGCGCGCACCAGCCCGACGATCATGTAGAAGCAGGTGGTCTTGCCGGCACCATTGGGGCCGAGCAGGCCGACCACTTCGCCGGCATCCAGATCCAGGCTGAAGTCGCGCACGACCTCGTGCTGCTTGTAGCGCTTGCGCAGGCCTTGGGCGGTGAGCATCGGTCAGCGTCCCTGCGGTGCCGGCGCGGCGGTCTTGTTCTTGGGCTGGATCACGGTATGCACGCGGGTGCCGTCGCCGCCGCTCTCCATGTTGCCGGTCTTGGTGTTGTAGACCATGCGCTGGCCGGCGTTGCTGCCCTTGGGCGAATCGACCTTGTAGTTGCCGGTCAGCACGATGGTGTCGGCCTTGGCCTGGTATTCGATGGTGTCGGCGCGGCCGTTCATCCAGGTGCCGTCGTCCATCTGCTGCTTCAGCGTGGCCTGCTTGCCGGTCAGCACGATGCGCTCGATGTCGCCGTTCTTGCGGTACAGGTCGGCGGCGTCGGCGTGCACCTCCAGCGAGCCCTGCACGATCACCACGTTGCCGGCGTAGTGGATGGTGCCGTTGTCATCGAGCATGCTGCCGCTCTGGCTGGCGGCATCGACCGTCATGGGTTGGTCGCGGTCGCTGGTCTTGGCCAGCGCCGCGAGCGGCAGCAGCAGGAGGGTGGCCAGGGCCAGCTTAGCGGCGCGCGGCATTGGGTTCATAACGGCTCTTGACCTGGGAAAGAAGCGTGTACTGGCGTGTCTTGAGGTCGGCTTGGAAGCCGACCCCGGATTGCATGATACCGGGTTGGGTCATCACGACCGCGGCCGCGGTGCGGACCTGGTGCGTGTCTGGGAAGGCATCCAGGCTGTCGGTGCGCAGCGTGGTCGGCCTCACTTCGGGCACCGCCGGGCTGTCGCCGGAGACGTTGCCGCGCAGGCGGATTTCCTTGCCGTCGGCGCTGACCCAGCCGGTGTTCGAGCGCAGTTGCCAGTAGCGGCCCTGCGCATCGGGCAGCAAGAACAGTGGCGTGCGCAGGGTATAGGTGCGGTCGCTGCGCAGGCGTTCCATTTCCGGGCCTTTCAGCGTGGTGGATTCCTTGCCGTCCTTGCCCAGCGAGACGATGGTGAAATCGTGCAGCACGTAATCGGTGGGCTGGACCGTCTGCTCCCCGGCGGTATGCGCGGGCCGCTGGCGCCAGGCCGACCAGCCGCTGAGGATGGCGATGCCGAGCAACAGCAGGCCGAGGACCGTACGCCAGCTCATGCCGGCATCTCCGCTTTCAACGCATGATCCTGCAGGATGCCGACCAGCAGGCCCTGTGCGGCCAGCAGCGCATCGCAAGCTTCCCGCACCGCGCCATGGCCGGCTTCGGCACGGGTCAGCCATTGCGCGGACTCGGCAATCAGCGAATGCGCATCGGCCGGCGCGATGGCCAGGCCACTGCCCTGCATGCAGGCCAGGTCCGGCAAGTCGCCGCCGATGTAGGCCACCTCGTCCGCCGCCAGTGCATGGCGCAGCCGCAGCTGGCGCAGGCAGGCGGGCTTGTCCGCGATGCCGGCATGGACCTCGATGCCGCTGCCTTCGGCCCACTGCGCCACGATGCCGGTGGCATCGGTGGTGATGATGGCAACCCGGATGCCGTGTTCCAGCAGCAGGGCCAGCCCGCGCGCGTCGGTTTCGTGGAAGGCCTTCTGGCGGCGGCCGTCGGCATCGACCAAGGTGCGGCCGTCGGTGAGCGTGCCGTTGGCGGCCAGACACAGCAGCCGGACGCGGGCTGCGCGTTCGATCACGTCGTCGTCCAGCAGGGCGAATGGGGAATAGTGCATCCGGGGCGGCCTCCGTTCCGCTGGTGTCATACCACGCGCGCGCGCAGCAGGTCGTGGATGTTGAGTGCGCCGACCACGTGCCGTTCACCATCGACGACGATCAGGCCGCTGCCGATCTTCCTTTCCTCCAGCAGGCGCGCGCCTTCGGCGGCGAGCTGCTGCGGGCCGATGGTGACCGGGTTGCGGGTCATCAGCGCGTCGATCGGCGTGCTGCGCACGTCCAGCGTGGTGGCATCCAGCGCGCGGCGCAGGTCGCCGTCGGTGAAGATGCCCAGCAGGCGGTGCGTGTCATCGACCACGGCGGTCAGGCCCAGGCGTTTGCGGGTCATTTCCACCAGTGCCTCGGCCACGGTGGCGTGGGCCGGCACGGCGGGGATTTCGTCGCCGGTGTGCATCACGTCGCCGATGTGCAGCAGCAGCCGGCGGCCGAGGCTGCCGGCCGGGTGCGAGCGGGC
>DMID01000153.1 GCA_003449195.1 Lysobacteraceae bacterium
CGCGATGCACTGCCCGAAGGCCGGGATGCGCTGCCCGGGTAAAGCTTGAGCGACTGCCCGGGATAGATGGTGTAGGGCTCGGACAGGCCGTTCCATGCGGCCAGATCGGCCGGCTGGATGTTGTTGCGCCGGGCGATGCTGAAAAGCGTGTCGCCGCGCTGCACCAGCGTGGTTGCGCCGGGCCGGGCCACCGAAGCCGGCCGCGAGGGCGCATGCCGCGCATTCCCCTGCGGCGAAGTGCGCACCACCGAACTGCTGCTGCACGCACCGAGAGCCGCCACGACCAACGCCGCACAACCCAGCTTGCCAAACCCCGTCATCGCCTTGCTCATCCGGACATTGCCTCCCATGCCACCCAACCCACCAGGCCCAGCAACAACACGCTGGCCACCCAGCCCAAGGGCTCGATCCAGCGATGCAGCGCCGCTTCGGCCCGCGCGCCGCCGAGCTTGATCGCGCCGGCCACCAGATACACGCGCTTGCCGCGGCCGATGGCCATGCTGGCAAGAAACGGTAGCAACGGCACGCCGACGATGCCTGAGGCCCACGTGAATATCTTCAGCGGGATCGGCGTGAACCCGGCCAGCACCAGCAACCAGAACGCCTTCCAGTGCGAGTGCGCTACCACTTCGCGCAGATGTGCGACCTGTGCATCGATGGCCTGGCTCCAGCCCAGCCACGCGAACACCGGCTGCAGCGCGGCAAACGCGAAATGCCCCAGCAGATAACCCACCAGCGCACCGACCAGCGAGCCGAGCAGGCTCAAGCTGGCAAACCACAGCGCGCGACGACGGTCCGCCAGCGACATTGGCGCCAGCATCACTTCCGGCGGCACCGGGAAAAACACCGCCTCGGCGAAGCTGAGCCCGGCCAGCAACGCCGGGGCGCGGCGATGGCGCGACCAGCGCAATGCCTGATCGTAGAGAGGCCCGAAAATCTTCATGCCGTCGCGTTCTCCATGCCTTCGCGCATTCCCGTTTCCATCTCAGTCGAGCACCCCGGACAACAGCGGCACGAAACTCACCGGCGCCAGCACCGTTTCCTCGATGCTGCCATCGGCCGCCTTGCGCAACTCCACCAGCGATTGCGCGGCAGCACCGCCGACCGGCGCGATCAAGCGCCCGCCCTCGCCGAGCTGGCCGATCAATGCCGCCACCAGCGCCGGTGCAGCCGCGGTGACGAGGATCGCATCGAATGGCGCGTATTCCTGCCAACCCACCCGGCCATCGTCATGCCGCGTGCGCACGTTCATGCCCAGCGAACGGAAGCGCTTGCGCGCCTGTCGCAGCAGCTCGCCGATGCGCTCGACCGTGTAGACCTCGAGCCCGAGCGCGGCCAGCACCGCGGCCTGATATCCCGAACCGGTGCCGATTTCCAGCACCTTGCACGGACGCGACAGCAGCAGCGCCTCGGTCATCCGCGCAACCACCCAGGGCTGGGAAATCGTCTGCCCATGGCCGATCGGCAACGCCGTATCCTCGTAGGCACGCGAGGCCAATGCCTCGTCCACGAACAGATGGCGCGGGACCGTGCGGATGGCATTGAGCACGTTCTCGTCGACGATGCCCGCGCCATTCGCGCTGCCGTCGCGCAGACGCTCGACCAAACGGTCGCGCACGCGCTGGGAGGTCATGCCGACCCCTGCCGCACCGGGCTGCAGGCGCAGACGCGCGGTCATGCCGGCTCGTCCAGCGCGGCGCTCAGGCCGTCGACCCAGCCGGCCACCTTGTCCAGCGCCTCGTAACGGGTCAGGTCCACCAAAATCGGCGTGATCGAAATGCAGCCCGTGCGCACCGCATGGAAATCCGTGCCCGCGCCGGCATCCTGCTCGGCGCCGGCCGGACCGATCCAGTAGACCGTGCGGCCGCGCGGGTCTTCCTGCGGCTGGCAGGCCTCGGAACGATGGCGGTTGCCGAGCCGGGTGACCTCGAAGCCGCGCAGCTCGTCCCACGGCAGGTCCGGCACGTTGACGTTGAGAATGGTGTCGGCCTGCAACGGGTCGGCCTTCAGCCGGGCGACGATCTCCACCGCCGCACGTGCCGCAGTTTCGTAATGCCGGGCCTGATGATTGTGCGTGACCAGCGACACCGCCACCGCCGGCAAGCCGAGGAAGCGCCCTTCCATCGCCGCCGACACGGTGCCCGAATAGATCACGTCGTCGCCGAGATTGGCGGCGTTGTTGATGCCGGACACCACGATGTCCGGCTCGTAGTCGAGCATGCCGGTCAGGGCCAGATGCACGCAATCGGCCGGCGTCCCGGCAATCGAACAGGTGTGCGGGTCGATGCGCTTGAGCCGCAGCGGCACGTCGAGCGTGAGCGAATTGCTGGCGCCGGAACGGTCGCGGTCCGGCGCAACCACCATCACCTCGTGGCCCGCTTCGCGCAGGCCGGCGGCCAGCGCCCGGATGCCGGGGGCATCCACGCCATCATCGTTCGAAACCAGTACGCGCATGGGACTCCTCGATAAGCCATGCATGATACCGGATGCATGCGACACGATCCCCCGCTCCGCTCGAAGGCTTGCGCAGACGGGCGCGAACGCTACGCTGTCGGCCATGGCCCGCCCCGAAGACGACATCCCCGACGACGACGATGCGGCCCTGTTCCGCGCCGCGATCGGGCCGGTGACGCCTTTGCGTGCACCGCCACCGGCCGTGCACGCCCCGCCGCCACGCCCGCGTACCCGCGTGCCCGAACGCGACGCGCACGAAGTGGTCGGCGAATTCCGGCGTCTGCTGGACAGCCACTCGCAACTGGAAGCCGGCGACCAATCCAGCCATCGCCAGCCACAGGTGCCGCACCGCATCCTGCAACGGCTGCGTCGCGGCCAGTATGCGATCCAGGACGAGCTGGACCTGCACGGCGCCAGCGCGCAGCAGGCGCACCGGCTGCTGCGCGACTTCATCGCCGATGCGCGCGAGCACGACCATGGCTGCGTGCGCATCATCCACGGCAAAGGCCGTCAATCGGACAGCCCGGCACCGGTGCTGAAGAACCTCGTCGACCAGTGGCTGCGCCTGCGCAGCGACGTGCTCGCCTTCCACAGCGCCCCGCCCGCGCAGGGTGGCACCGGCGCAGTGCTGGTGCTGCTGCGGAGACATTGAACGCCACCCCGGCAATGCGACCTCCTCCACCCGGTTTGACAAGCCCCTTTTCCCTGCCGGAAACTGCGCCGGCCAGTAACCAACCAGTAACCAACTGGTATCGGAGCCCCGCCATGAACCTGCTTGACCGCATTATCGTCAACCCCGAAATTTTCGGTGGCAAGCCGATCATCCGTGGTCGCCGTTTGGCAGTGGAGCATATATTGGGTTTGCTGGCTGCTGGCGACGAACCGCGTGAAATCCTGGCCGCATATCCGTGGCTGGAAGCCGATGACATCCGCGCCTGCTTGACCTACGCCCATCGCCTGGCTGAAAACGAACTTGTCGAGCCGCTTTTCGTCAATGCCGCTGCATGAAATTCCTGTTGGACTCCTGCATTTCCTGCCAGTTGCGTGATGCCCTGGCAGCAGATGGCCACAATGCAGAATGGTGCGGTGTTTGGCCGGAAGACCCAGGCGATACCATCGTGCTGGAACGCGCCCACGCCGGGCAGCGCGTACTGATTACGATAGACAAGGATTTCGGCGCGTTGGCCATTCTCAAAGGCCAGCCACATTCCGGCATCATCCGTTTGACGGGTTTGGGCTTGCAGGAACAAGCCCCCGTGATGCGCGAAATCATTCGGCGCCATGGCGAAGATTTGCAACGTGCCGCCATCGTCACCGCCACGCGCGAACGTTTGCGGATTCGCCTGCCCCACTCCGTTTGACAAGCGTCCCCGCCGCACGGGAAACTGCGCCAGAACCCGGGGAATGACCATGCCTGCTACCCACTGCGCAGCGCCACGCACGCACGCAAAAACCTAACGCCTTACCTATCCAGCGCAAGCTTGATTACGGCTGCGCTCACTCCATCCCGCCCCATTTTCCGCAGACGCGGCCAGCCCATTGCTGGCCGTTTTCTTTTTCGCGCCCATGGCACGCCCGCCCAAACGAACCACACATGAAGTCCGTTCACACCAAAATCCTGCTTGCCGCCTTGCTGACACTCGGCATTTCTGCCGCCAATGCGCTGGCCGATACCCGTGAATTCTGCGCCGGTTTCGAGCGCGGTTATATCACGGGCTACAAGAAAGCCAAGCACACGGATCTTGATCCACTGGTTCCGATGTGCCCGATGCAGCCCATGAAGCGTTTCGGCGACCCGGACTCGGAATTCGAGCACGGCTACGGCATCGGCTACGAACGCGGCCTGAGCGATGGGCGCTAACCGCCATGAAGCCGATAACCCGCCTCGTGCCCCTGCTGCTGTGCGCAGCCATCGGCAACACTGCTGCGCAAACCATCCAATGGCGCAAGCAGAGCGAAACAATCCCGCTGCCCGTGCCGGCAGCGCCGAAGCCTGCCACCCACCCTGCACCGGCTACCGCTGTTGCGCTCACATCGACAGAACTGTTCAAGAAAGTTTCGCCCAGCATCGTGACCATCATGGTTTACGATGACAACTACAACACGTTCACCGGCAGCGGCGTGGTCATCCCCAACCGGGACAAGGAACTCACCTCCGTCGTCACGAATTGCCATGTCACCGACAAATCCTCTACTAGTGGAATGGTATTTGCCGACGCCAAAAATGCTGAAGGACTTGCGGCCGATCATTTTGGTTTCGTGAAAGCACGCGACCCAGAACGCGACCTCTGCATCGTGGATATCGGCTTCGGCGACTGGGACGATAAAGCGAGAAAAATGAATTACCGCAAACTCCCTGCCGTGCAGATTGGCTCCTCGCAGGGGCTGAACGTCGGCGACAAGGTCTATGCCATCGGTGCACCGCAGGGCTTGGAACTGACGCTTTCCGACGGACTGGTGTCCGGCTTACGCGATTACAAAGGTGCGCAAGTCATCCAGACCACCGCGCCCATTTCCAAAGGCTCCAGCGGCGGCGGCCTGTTCGATGCGCAAGGGCGCTTGGTCGGCATTACCACGATGTATCTGGATGGCGGGCAAAACCTGAATTTCGCTATGCCCGCCGAACTGATTGCCCGCGTGCCGGCAGTCAAGCGCAGCAAAGTGCAGCCCGCCGTTGCCGAACAGGAATCTGCGCCACAACCCGCACCGCGACGTGACCGCTGGGTGCAAGTCAGCCGCAGTGATTCATACACGGCATACGTTGATGCACAAACCCTGCAACGCAACGGCACGGATGTGACGGTGTGGGAGAAATTTGCGTATGACAAGCCGAAAACCGACAAATACGGCGATACCTATGACGAAGTACTATCCCTTTATACCTACCACTGTGCAACCCGCCAATACACGAAGAAATTCTTTTCACAACGACTGTGCGGCAATCCTAATCCTGTTTACAGCAAGGAATACAAAAGCTACGAACAGGAACGGGAAATCATCATGCCGGGCACGTTTGGCGAATCAACATTGGGGGTTGTCTGTGAGTAATTACGAAATCCCAGCGGCACGACGCAGCAAGGAAGAAGACGAAAATAACAACCAGCGGTTCGTTCGCTGGAATGGTTTGGCAATGGCGCAATTCACAGTCGCCATCGCTCTGATTTCCACACTTTCTATCGCCGCCATCAATGCAGGATTGAGCCTGCTGAAAATCCAGCCCGTTATGAACATCGGCGCACACAGCCTGTGTTTTGCTATCAGTCTGTTTTTGTTCGTGCTGGCGATTTTACTTGCCCTGCTGGCTACCGTCAGCCGCGCGTTGGATTTCCGCTTGACGGCACACAAAGTTCGCGGACAGAAGGACATCACCATGTTCGGCTTGGATGACAAGCAATATGGTCGCATTTCGTGGTGCCTGTTCTGGTCCGCGCTTCTTGCACTGCTTCTCGGCGGATTTTTGTTTGTCCTTTCCGTCTGCACTGCTTTCTTCACGCAATTCTGCACCGCCCAATGACCAAACTCCGCACCCACTACGACAACCTGAAAGTCGCGCGCGACGCGCCGGATGCCGTGATCCGCGCCGCGTACAAGGTACTGGTACAGAAATACCACCCGGACAAGAACCCCGGTGACGAGCGCGCCGCGCGGGTGATGAAAATCATCAACCAGTCGTATGACGTGCTGTCCGACCCGCAACGCCGCCGCGAACACGATGCGTGGATAAAAGCGCAGGAACAACCCGCGCAGGACGACGAATTCGTCGAACCCGCAACACGGGAAAGCGCCAGTGCGCCAAAGGCAGACAAAGCCGACGGGATGAACGAAGCGGCCTTCGATGCCCGCATGAACGACTTCTTCAAGCAGCTTGCGCCCAGCAACAAATTCCACGACCGGGTGCTCAAGACCCTGCTGATGAACAATCGCCTGATACTTTCGCCCAAGGCATCACCGCAACAACGCTGGCATACCTTCCGCAAAGACGACGGCACCGCCGCTGCCATTCTTCACGCTGGAGACATTGACAACGACGCCATCCGCAAAATCGTCCGCGAGGAAATCGTTCCCGAAATCGCGCCGCAATGGGTCAAACAGTCGCTCTCTGATCGGCTGAATGGCTACAAGCGGTTGATTTTCTTCGCCCTGCTGGGCGGCGGCTTCTGGCTGTGGAATGCGCTGACCCCGGACAAGCCACCGCCTCCCGGCCCCAAGCCTTACCAAGCCACGGCACCTGCCGAAACGGATGCGCAAGCCGCAGCGGACGCAGCCGCAGACGCCGCAGTCGCAGACATGGCAACAAACGCAGCAGCGGAAGCGACAACAGGTGCGGCGGTCAAGACCACGAAATACGAGCGTCCTGCCACCTCACCCAATGGCAGCCCGTGGCCAACGCGAGCCGCATACGTGCGCGGCTATCCCGTCGGCAACAGCAGTGGCCACTCCAAAGTAACGATAGACAACGGCCGGAACAACGCAGACGTGTTCGTCAAGCTTGTGGCGCTGGACGGCGCAACCGCCTACCCGGTGCGCCAGTTCTACATCCCTGCGCACGGCCAGTTCACCATGAACAAGGTGACGCCAGGGAGGTACGACATCCGCTACATGGACTTGGACAGTGGAAGCCTGTCGCGCTCCGAGTCATTCGACGCAGACGAACACCTCACGTATGACGGCATCGAATACAGCACCCATACCCTGACGCTCTACAAAGTGGCCAACGGCAACATGCAAACCTACCCGCTGGCGGCGGACGAGTTCTGACACTGCCCCAGCTCGTGCAGCACGGCAGTGGCGTAGCTGCCCGGCGGCAGCGCGAAGGACAGTTCCAGCGTGTCCGCATCGGGCCAGCGCCAGCTCAGATCGACCGGATGCAGCCGCAGCGCGCGGCGTTCCTGCTTGAGGCCGGCCTTTTCCAGGCCGGCGCGCAAGGCCGGCGCGTCGGCATCGGCGAGCGTAGCCTCCTCCAATGCCCGCGCGGCGCCGGTGCTGCGCAGTTC
>DMID01000135.1:0-500 GCA_003449195.1 Lysobacteraceae bacterium
GCCGAGCGCGGCGCATCTTCGGCCGCCTTGACAGGGGCCGGAGTCTTGGCGGCGACCGGTCCGTTCGGCTTCAGCGTGGCCAGCCGGTGCGGCGTGTAATTGCCGACCGTCTCGCAGCGGGCGCCGGCTTCCTTGCGGTTGCCGTAGGACGGCACCCCGTCGGCACCGACGCAGCGATACAGCGCGCCAGCGCTGGCCGGCGCCGCCAGCAAGGTGAGCAGCAGCAATCCCCATGGGCCTTTCATGCGTGCAAGTCTCCCAGCTTCGCCCGGCGTTTCCAAGCCCGGCGCCCCGGCCGGGGCGTTGCCGGTACAATGACCGGCTTCCTGCGGCCCTGTCCGCCCACCCGTCTGGATTAAGCGCCATGTCCGGGACCCGTTCCGACACCCTGCCCGATCTCGCGGCGGCCGACGCCGCCCTCCTCCCCCTGCCCGTCGCCGCGCCGCGCAAACCGGCCATGGCCACCGGCAAGCTGTTCATCAAGACCCACGGCTGCCAGA
>DMID01000135.1:522-5265 GCA_003449195.1 Lysobacteraceae bacterium
GGCCTGGAGCTGACCGACAACCCGGAAGAGGCCGACGTGGTGCTGGTCAACACCTGTTCGATCCGCGAGAAGGCGCAGGAGAAGGTGTTCAGCCAGCTCGGCCGCTGGAAGGCGCTGAAGGACGCCAACCGCAACGTCATCATCGGCGTGGGCGGCTGCGTGGCCTCGCAGGAAGGCGAAGGCATCATCAAGCGCGCGCCCTACGTGGATCTGGTGTTCGGCCCGCAGACCCTGCACCGCCTGCCCGAGCTGATCCGCGCCCGCCGCGCGCAGAACCGCCCGCAGGTGGACATTTCCTTCCCGGAAATCGAGAAGTTCGACAAGCTGCCCGAACCGCGTGCCGAAGGCCCCAGCGCCTTCGTCTCGATCATGGAAGGCTGCTCGAAGTACTGCTCGTTCTGCGTGGTGCCCTACACCCGCGGCACCGAGGTCAGCCGGCCCTTCGAGGACGTGCTGGTCGAAGTGGCGCAGCTGGCCGCGCAGGGCGTGCGCGAGGTCAACCTGCTCGGGCAGAACGTCAACGCCTACCGCGGGCCGCTGGGCGAGGGCAGCGACGAGGTGGCCGACCTCGGCCTGCTGATCCGCACCATCGCCCAGATCGAGGGCATCGGCCGCATCCGCTTCACCACCTCGCACCCGCTGGAGTTCTCCGATTCGCTGGTGGACGCCTACCGCGACGTGCCGCAGCTGGCCAACTACCTGCACCTGCCGGTGCAATCCGGCAGCGACCGCATCCTGTCGGTGATGAAGCGCGGCTACACCGCGCTGGAATTCAAGTCGAAGATCCGCAAGCTGCGCGCGGTGCGCCCGGGCATCTCGATCAGCTCGGACTTCATCGTCGGCTTCCCCGGCGAGACCGAGGCCGATTTCGACAAGACCATGAAGTTGATCGAGGACGTGGGCTTCGACCAGAGCTTCAGCTTCATCTACTCGCGCCGCCCCGGCACCCCGGCCGCCGACCTGCCCGATGATGTGTCGGCCGAGGCCAAGCATGCGCGGCTGGAGCGCCTGCAAGCGACCATCAACGCCAATGCCGCGCGCATTTCCGCCGCGATGGTCGGCAGCGTGCAGCGCGTGCTGGTGGAAGGACCGTCGCGCAAGGACCCGAACGAACTGACCGGCAAGACCGAGAACATGCGCTCTGTGAACTTCCCCGGCAGCGCGCGACTGATTGGCCAGTTCGTGGAGGTGGAGATCACCGAGGCGCTGAGCAACTCGCTGCGCGGCCGCGTGGTGCTGCGCTGACGCACGCATCCGACACCATGCCGGATACCCCCGCGAAAAAGCCGCCTTCCGGCGGTTTTTTCCATGCCGATGTAAAAACCTGCCCTTAGGCAGGAATCAGCCCTCGACCACCTTCAAGCCCAGCAGCGCGACGAACTGGGCGACGAACGCCGGATGCGCCGGCCAGGCTGGCGCGGTGACCAGGTTGCCCTCGGTGACGGCCTTGTCCACCGCGATGTCCGCATAGGTGCCGCCGGCCAGCTCCACTTCCGGCGCGCAGGCCGGATAGGCCGAGCAGCTGCGCCCCTTGAGCACGCCGGCCGCGGCCAGCAGCTGCGCGCCGTGGCAGATCGCCGCCACCGGGCGGTTGTCGGCGAAGAAGGCCTGCACGATCTGCCGCACCTTCGGGTTCAGCCGCAGGTATTCCGGCGCCCGCCCACCGGGAATCACCAGCCCGTCGTAGGCGGCCGCATCGACCGTGGCGAAATCGGCATTGAGGGCGAAGCGGTGCCCCGGTTTCTCGCTGTAGGTCTGGTCGCCCTCGAAATCGTGGATCGCGGTGGCCACGCTGTCGCCGGCCTTCTTGTCCGGGCACACCGCATCGACCTGGATGCCGAATGCCGACAGCGCCTGGAACGGCACCATCACCTCGTAGTCCTCCACGTAATCGCCCACCAGCATCAGCACGCGCTTGGCCATCGTCCTGCCCTCCCTCGAAACGGATGGATGCCGGCACGACCATCGCGCCGGTCCAGCGGAGAGTAACCCGCCCCGCTGGCCGCGTCCCGCACGCGCGCGCTACCCTAGCCGCCCGTCCCGCCCGCGCGCCGCCGGCGCGCATGCCATTGCCGATGTCCCAGCCCCAACACCGCGATTTCACCCTCGAACCGGCCGACAACGAACGTCTGGCCAACCTGTGCGGCCCATTCGACGCGCACCTGCGCCAGATCGAGCTGCGTCTGGGCGTGGAAATCTCCAACCGCGGGCAGGTGTTCCGGGTCACGGGCCCGGCCAAGGCCGGCTTTGCGGCAGAACGCCTGCTGCGCGCCTTGTATGAAGAGGCTGCCGATACCGTGCTCGACGATCAGGCCATCCACCTGCGCCTGAACGAGGCCAACGTGGAGCAGCTGGCCGAGCGCGCCTACGAAGCGCAGGACGTGGCCATCAAGGTCAAGCGCGGCACCGTGCGCGGGCGCGGTGCCAATCAGGCCAAGTACCTGCACCAGATCGCCACCCACGACATCAATTTCGGCATCGGCCCGGCCGGTACCGGCAAGACCTTCCTCGCCGTGGCCAGCGCGGTGGAAGCGCTGAACGAAGCGCGCGTGCAGCGCCTGATCCTGGTGCGCCCGGCAGTGGAAGCCGGCGAAAAGCTGGGCTTCCTGCCCGGCGACCTCAGCCAGAAGGTCGACCCCTACCTGCGCCCGCTGTACGACGCGCTGTACGAAATGCTCGGCGTGGAAAAGGTCGCTAAGCTGCTGGAGAAGAACGTCATCGAGATCGCGCCGCTGGCCTACATGCGCGGGCGCACCCTCAACGATGCCTACGTGATCCTCGACGAGGCGCAGAACACCACCATCGAGCAGATGAAGATGTTCTTGACCCGGCTGGGTTTCGGCAGCACCGCGGTGATCACCGGCGACATGACCCAGATCGACCTGCCCAAGCACGTGAAGTCCGGCCTGAAGGACGCCATCGAAGTGCTGCAGGGCGTGGAAGGCGTCAGCTTCACCTTCTTCGAAGCCCGCGACGTGGTGCGCCACCCGCTGGTGGCCCGCATCGTCACCGCCTACGACGCGCGCGATGCGCGCAATGCCGCAACCGGAGACACCCCATGACCCGTGGCCCCGTCCGTCTCGATGTCGGCGTCAGCTACGCCCTGCCCCGCGCAGGGCTGCCGGCCGCCGCCAGTTTCCGCAAATGGGTGGCCGCCGCGCTGGAAGGCCGCATCCGCGAAGCCGACCTGGCCATCCGCCTGGTCGATGCCGACGAAGGCCGCTCGCTGAACCGCCACTACCGTGGCAAGGACTACGCCACCAACGTGCTCAGCTTCCCGGCCGAGGTGCCCGAAGGCCTGCCGAAGAACGTCAAGTTCCCGCTGCTCGGCGACCTGGTGATCTGCGCGCCGGTGGTGGCGCGCGAAGCCACCGAACAAGGCAAGCCGCTGAAGGATCATTACGCGCACCTCACCGTCCACGGCGTGCTGCACCTGCTCGGCTGGGACCACGAGGACGACAAGGAAGCCGAGGCGATGGAACAGCTCGAACGCGAGATCCTTGCCGAACTCGACATCGCCGACCCGTATGCGGGGGAGCGCTGAGATGCGTCATGCCGCCGCATGGCTGGCAAGCGCGCTGTTCATGCCCGCGGCCTTTGCGGCCGATGATGCCCCGGTGGCCGATGCCGCCCGGCTCGCCTCGCCGGCGGGGTTGTCCGCGTTGATCGCCTGCGACGGCCACCCCGACGACCTGCTCGCCATCGCGCCGGCCGTCGGCGACCCGCTCAAGGCCGTGGCCTTCGGCTGGCGCCCGTTGCCGGCGGCGAACATGTTCATGAGCGAATTCGAGTTGAACGCGCCGGTGCAGGTGTTCGCCCGCAGCAGCACGCGCATCGCCTTTTCCGGCACGGCCGTGATGGCCGTGCTCGACGAGGCCGACCCGCACCCGCTGGCCAAGCAGCTGCAGCTGGAAACCGCCATCGACACGCCGCAGAAAGCCATGTTCGGCCGCGAAGTGCGCAGCGTGGATGTCGTCGACCGCAACACCGGGGCGCCGCGCATCGAATCGGCCGTGCTCACCGTATCCACCGTCGCCACCCACCCCGGCAAGGTGCTGGCCGGCTGCAGCTACGGGCTGGACGAGCCGGACGCGCCGCAGGACGCGCCTCCCGCATCGGGCAAATGAACACGGCGCAGCGGCCGGCGCGAGCCGCTGCGGGCGCCTGCTAGACTGTCGCCAACGCCCGGTCCACCCGGCGCTTTCCCCCACGAGCAATGCCCGAAGACGACAGTAGTACCCCCGCGCAGGATTCCCACGACAGATCGCCGGAACGCGGCGCCGAAAAGCGGCGTTCCTGGCTGGAGCGGCTCGGTGCGGCCTTTTCCGCCGGCCCCGAAACGCTGGAAGACGTGGTCGACATCCTGCGCGATGCACAACAGGCCGGGCTGATCGGCGCGGACACGCTGCGCATGATGGAAGGCGCGCTGTCGATCTCCGAGCTGACCGTCGGCGACGTGATGGTGTCGCGCGCGCAGGTGATCTCGCTGCCGGTGGAGGCCACCTTCCACGAGATCGTCGAGGAAGTGATCGATTCCGGCCATTCGCGCTTCCCGGTGCACGGCGAGGACAAGGACGAAGTCCTCGGCATCCTGCTGGCCAAGGACCTGCTGCGCGGCGTGGTGGCCGGGCAACAGGCGCCCGAAGGCATCCGCGAGCTGTTGCGCCCGGCGGTGCTGATCCCCGAATCCAAGAAACTCAACGTGCTGCTCAAGGAATTCCGGCTCTCGCGCAACCACATGGC
>DMID01000135.1:5296-5496 GCA_003449195.1 Lysobacteraceae bacterium
TCACCATCGAGGACGTGCTGGAACAGATCGTCGGCGAGATCGACGACGAACACGACGAAGCGGTGGACGACAGCAAGCTGATCGCGGTGCAGGCCGATGGCCAATACGTGGTCGATGCGCTGACCCCGATCGAGGATTTCAACGCGCGTTTCGGCGCCGGCTTCCCCGACGACGAGTACGACACCATCGGCGGGCTGGTC
>DMID01000135.1:5530-5994 GCA_003449195.1 Lysobacteraceae bacterium
GGGTGACCCGCGCCGCCGCCCGCCGCGTGCAGGCCTTCCGCGTCACCGTGCTGCCGCCGCTGGCCAGGGATTCGGACGCGTGAACCGCCGGATCGCGTGGCGGCGCCTGCTGGCGTCGGCCTTCCTCTGGCTGGCCTTCACCGCGGCTGCCGTCGCCGCCCCGCGCATCGGCGTGGCGACGATGCAGCCGGGCGAGGTGTTCTTCGAGCGATTCGGCCACGATGCCATCGTCGTGGCCGACCCGGCCAGCGGCCGGGCCACGTCGTACAACTTCGGCTTCTTCGACCCGTCAGAGCCGGATTTCATCGGCAACTTCGCCCGCGGCCGGATGATGTACTACCTCGTCGCGCTGCCGCTGGAAGAAGACCTGCAGCAATACCGCGACGCCGGACGCGGGGTATCGATCCAGTGGCTGGACCTGCCGCCCGCACAGGCACAGGCGCTGGCCGATGCGCTGGCCGTGC
>DMID01000135.1:6181-6437 GCA_003449195.1 Lysobacteraceae bacterium
CTCGCCCTCGCCGTGGATGTGGGTCGGCTTCGACCTCGGCCTTGGCCCGTACGCCGACCGCGAGCTGACGCTGTGGCAGGAAAGCTTCATCCCGATGCGGCTGGCCGAGAACCTGCGCAGCATGCGCAACACCGAAGGCCGGCCGCTGGTGCAGGCCGAACAGTTGGTGCTGCCGCAGCAGCTTGCCGCCGAACCGCCGGCCACGCCGCGCGTGCTGTGGCCATGGGTGCTGGCCGGGCTGGCACTGGCCGGGCTG
>DMID01000070.1 GCA_003449195.1 Lysobacteraceae bacterium
TCCGGGTTGGCCGACAGGAACAGGTCGGTGCCGAACGGCGCGGCATACGGCCAGGTCGGTTCGCCGGAGGTGAACGTCGCGCGCACGATGTCCAGCCCGTAATGCTGGATCGAATTGAAGATGCGCAGACCGGTATCGGCGGAATTGCGCGACAGCAGGATCACCTCGACCCGCGGCGCCACGTCGGGCGCCGAATCGTTCAGCGCCAGCAGCTTGCGCACCACCGGGAAGGCGATGCCCGGCGCCAGCACGTCGTCCTCGTGGGCGAACTGGAAGGCGCGGTAAGCCTCGATGCCGTCGCGCTCGTAGATCGCGTGGCTTTCCTCCAGGTCGAACAGCGCCCGCGAAGTGACCGCGACGTTGAGCAGACGCGGCGAATTGTCGTAGCCAACGCGGCTCATGTCATGAATTGCTCGCTGAGGATGCGCTCTTCCAGATTGTGTTCCGGGTCGAACAGCATCGTGACGGTGCGGTCGCCCGACTCGCGGATGATCACTTCGATCACGTCGCGGATTTCGTGCGAATCGGCGGTGACGCTGACCGGGCGCTTGTACGGGTCGAGCACGCGGAAGCGCACTTCGGTGTCGGCTTTCAGCACCGCGCCGCGCCAGCGCCGAGGCCGGTAAGCCGCGATCGGCGTGAGCGCCAGCGTCTTGGAGCCCAGCGGCAGGATCGGGCCGCCGGCCGAATAGTTGTAGGCCGTGCTGCCGGCCGGGGTGCTGACCAGCACGCCATCGCAGATCAGCTCTTCCACCCGGGTCTGGCCGTTGAGGTCGATGCACACGTGCGCGGCCTGCCGGGTCTGGCGCAGCAAGGACACGTCGTTGTAGGCCAGCGAACCGGCACTGGCGCCCGATTCGGTCACGGCCACCATTTCCAGCGGGCGCAGCTTGGCCGGCTCGGCCTGCGCGATGCGCTCGTCCAGCCCGTCGATGCGGTACTGGTTCATCAAAAAACCCACCGTGCCCAGGCGCATGCCGTACACCGGCTTGCCCAGCCCGCCATGCCGGTGCAGCGTCTGCAACATGAAGCCGTCGCCGCCCAGCGGGCACAGCACGTCCGCCTCGTCGGGGGACGCTTGCCCGTAGCGGCCGGTCAGGTCGGCCAGTGCCTGTTGCGCGGGTTCGACTTCGCTGGCGAGAAAGGCGATGCGGGGGGCTGCGGTCATCGAAGGCTCCGGAACGAGGCCCAAGGATAACCGCAGCCCGTCGCGGCCAGGCGATGGCGCGATGCCGACCGGCCCATGCAGGCCGGCATCGCGGCGGGCTCAGACGGCCGACTTGACCGCCAGCTGGCCCAGACGCTGCACGGCCACCGAGGCGGTCGGGTAATCCAGTGTCTTCTGCGCGGCCAGTTCGCCGAGCATCGACAGCGTGAAGCGCAGGCTGGCATCGTCGCGCGACAGCCATGCCTTGACCTTGGCATCGGCATCCTTGCCCGGCATCGCCAGCACCTGCCCGACCAAGGTGCGCTGGTGGGTGGCCAGTTCGTCGCGCATCACGCCGCGCGCAATGGCATGCCAGCGCCCTTCCACCGGCAATGCGTCGATCTGTTCGAACAGCCACGGCAAGGCCAGCGCGTCGCCGAGGCGGTAATGCACCTTGGACACCTCCACCGGCGCCAGCTTGCGCGCCAATGCCAGCTCGATGATGTCGGCCGACGGCTCCAGGTACGGCAGCGCGGCCAGCTGGGTGGCCAGCGCGACGGGCAGGCCCTTGTCCTTCCAGCCTTGCAGGCTGTCCAGATAGGCCGGGCGCATCGAGTCCGGCAGCACGCCGTCGGCGGCCCGAATCGCGTCGAAGCCGGCACGGTAGCGTTCCACCGCGGTGGCGATGTCCGGGATTGCCCCGGCACGGTGCAGCAGCCAGCGGGTGAAGTTGCGCTGCAGTTTCCAGATGACTTCCAGCGCGTCGATCTGCACGGTCTCGGGCAGCGTGCCGTCCAGCGCATCGATCTGCGTCCACAAGGCCCGCGCATCCAGCGTTTCGCGGGTGATGGTGTAGGCCTTGGCCACCTCGCCCGGGCCGCGCCCGGTGTCTTCCTGCATGCGCATCAGGAAGGTGGAGCCCATCCGGTTGATGGTGGAATTGGTGACCGCCGTGGCGATGATCTCGCGCTTCAGGCGGTGGTTTTCCATGTCCGCGGCGTACTTTTTCTGCAGCGGCTCGGGGAAGTAGCGCTGCAATTCCTTGGACAGGTACGGGTCTTCCGGCACGTCCGAATCCAGCAACTGCTGGAAGGCCACCAGCTTGGCGTAGGACAGCAGCACCGACAGTTCGGGCCGGGTCAGGCCCAGGCCGCGGGCCTTGCGCTCGGCCAGCTCGGCATCGGAGGGCAGAAATTCCAACTGGCGGTCCAGCTGGCCCTGCGCTTCCAGGGTCTGGATGAAGTGCTGCTTGGAGCCGAGCCGGCGCACGCTCATCCGCTCCATCAGGCTCAGCGCCTGGTTCTGGCGGTAGTTGTCGTTGAGCACCAGCGCGGCCACTTCGTCGGTCATCGACGCCAGCAGCTTGTTGCGCGCGTCCATCGTCAGCTTCTTCGCCTGCACCGGCGCGCCGAGCAGGATCTTGATGTTGACCTCGTGGTCGGAGGTGTCCACGCCGGCGGAGTTGTCGATGAAGTCGGTGTTCAACAGCACGCCGTTGAGCGCTGCCTCGATGCGCCCGCGCTGGGTGCAGCCGAGGTTGCCGCCCTCGCCGACGATGCGGCAACGCAGGTCGCGGCCGTCCACGCGCAGGCCGTTGTTGGCGCGGTCGCCGACATCGGCGTGGGTTTCGGCAGAAGCCTTGACGTAGGTGCCGATGCCGCCGTTCCAGAACAGGTCCACCGGCGCCTTGAGGATCGCGCTCATCAGTTCGTTGGGCGCCATCGACTTGACGTCCGCGGCAATGCCCAGCGCCTCGCGTACCTGCGGGCTGATTTCGATGGCCTTGAGCGTGCGCGGATACACGCCGCCGCCCTTGCTGATCAGCTTGGCGTCGTAATCTGCCCAGCTCGAACGCGGCAGCTTGAACAGGCGCTCGCGCTCGGCGAAGGACGCGGCCGCATCCGGGGCCGGGTCGAGGAAGATGTGGCGGTGGTCGAACGCGGCCAGCATGCGCGTGTGCCGGGACAGCAGCATGCCGTTGCCGAACACGTCGCCGGACATGTCGCCGATGCCCACGCAGGTGAAGTCCTGCACCTGGCAATCGCGGCCGAGCGCGCGGAAATGGCGCTTGACCGATTCCCACGCGCCGCGCGCGGTGATGCCCATGCCCTTGTGGTCGTAACCGACCGAACCGCCGGAGGCGAACGCATCGCCCAGCCAGAAGCCGTGGTCGATGGCCAGCCCGTTGGCGATGTCGGAGAACGTGGCCGTGCCCTTGTCGGCGGCCACCACCAGGTACGGGTCATCGGCATCGTGGCGCACCACGTCCAGCGGCGCCACGACCTTGCCGCCGACGATGTTGTCGGTGATGTCCAGCAAGGTCTGGATGAACAGCTTGTAGCAGGCGATGCCTTCGGCCAGCACCGCATCGCGGTCGCCCGCCACCGGCGGCTTCTTGACGAAGAACCCGCCCTTCGCGCCGACCGGCACGATCACGGTGTTCTTCACCATCTGCGCCTTCACCAGCCCCAGCACCTCGGTGCGGAAATCCTCGCGCCGGTCCGACCAGCGCAGGCCGCCACGGGCCACCGGCCCGAAGCGCAGGTGCACGCCTTCCACGCGCGGGCTGTAGACGAAGATCTCGCGGTACGGACGCGGCTTGGGCAGGTCCGGCACCTTGGCCGAGTCGAGCTTGTAGCCGATGGTCGGCGGCACTGCGCCGTCCTTGCCGCGCTGGTAGTAGTTGGTGCGCAAGGTGGCGTCGATCACGCCGATGTAGCTGCGCAGGATGCGGTCCTCGTCGAGACTGGCCACGCGGTCGAGCAGTTTCAGCAAGGCCGCCTTGGCGGCGCCGACCTGCGCGTCGCGCTTGCCGGTGCGCGACTGCACCAGCTCGCGCAGCACCGCCTTGGCGGCTTCGTCGCCGTCGGCCAGAGCGTCGAGCTGGGCGGCGAAACGCTGCTGCCCCTGCGCGATCTGCGCCTTGCTCTCGCGGCCGGTGGCGGTGTCGAAGCGGGCCTCGAACAACTCCACCAGCAGGCGCGCCAGCAGCGGGTAGCGCAGCAGGGTCTGCTCCACGTAGGCCTGAGAGAACGGCACGCCCGTCTGCAGCAGATACTTGCAATAGCCGCGCAGCATCGCGATCTGGCGCCAGTCCAGCCCGGCGGCCAGCACGAGGCGGTTGAAGCCGTCGTTTTCGGCATCACCGGCCCAGATGCGGGCGAAAGCCTGCTCGAAATCCGCGCGCACGGCGGCCACGTCGATGACGCCGGCCGTGGTGGCCACTTCGAAATCCTGGATGAAGATCGGCGCCGTGCCCGCCTGCAGGCGGTACGGGTGCTCGGTGATCACGCGCAGGCCCATGTTTTCCATCAGCGGCAGCACGTCCGACAGCGGGATGTCGGCATCCTGCCGGTACAGTTTCAGGCGCAGGCCCTCGCCCACCGCATGCAGGCCCAGGCGCAGGTCGTCCGGGCCGCTCAACGCGGCCAGGTTGTCCACGTCGTCGGCTGCCACTTCCGGCGACACTTCCTGGATGTAGCCGGCCGGCAGGGCGCGGCCGTAACCGGCCGCCAGCGCGAGACCGCGGCTCTCGCCGTGGCGGGCGATCAGCGTCTCGCGCAGGTCGTCCTGCCAGTTGCGCAACAGATGGGCCAACCGCGCTTCCAGACCGGCGGTGTCGATGTCCACCTCGGCGCCGGCTTCGGGCCGGACAATGAAGTGGATCTGCGCCAGCGGCGACTGGCCGAGCAGCACGCTGCTGTCCAGATGCTCGCCGTGCAGGGCTTCCTTCAACAGTGCCTCGATGCGCAGGCGCACGTCGGTGTTGAAGCGGTCGCGCGGGATGTACACCAGCACCGAGAAGAAGCGGCCGTGGCGGTCGCGGCGCAGGAACAGCTTGCTGCGCACGCGCTCCTGCAGGCCGAGGATGCCCATCGCGGTGCGGAACAGCTCTTCCTTGCCGGACTGGAACAACTCCTCGCGCGGCAGGGTTTCGAGGATGTGGCGCAGTGCCTTGCCGCTGTGGCTGTTGGGCGACAGGCCGGACATGCGCATCACGTATTCGTGGCGCTCGCGCAC
Source organism: Lysobacteraceae bacterium (assembly GCA_003449195.1). GTDB lineage: Bacteria > Pseudomonadota > Gammaproteobacteria > Xanthomonadales > Xanthomonadaceae > Xanthomonas_B. Next base: position 5,168 of record DMID01000070.1, read on the forward strand.
CAGCGGGATTTCCCACGGGCGGCGGGTATAGGCGCTGGAGGTGAACATGCCGAGGAAACGCTGCTCGGCCACCGGACGGCCCTTGGCGTCGTATTCGAGCACGCCGATGTAGTCCATGTAGCCGGAGCGGTGGATCGGCGAACGGGCATTGGTCTTGGTCAGGATCAACGCATCGCCCGTCTCGCCGGGCGGCAGCGGATCGGTGCTGGCGTCGATGGCCGCATCGCGCATCAGGCCCAGCCCGGTCGCGGCCTGCGGCAGCAGTACGTCCTGCCCGCCGCGCTTGCCGACGCGGTATTCGCGGTAGCCGAACAGGGTGAAATGGTCGTTGGCCACCCAGCGCAGGAACTCCTGCGCTTCGCTGCGGCCCGTGTCGTCCACCGGCAGCTTGCGCGTGGCCAGGTCGTCGGCCAGCGCCAGCATCTTCTCGCGCATCGCCGCCCAGTCCTGCACGGCCAGGCGCACCTGGGCCAGCACGTCGGCAATGGCCGAAACGATGCCGGACATGGCCTCGGCCGGCTGGCGGTCCACTTCCAGCACCATCAGCGACTCGGGCTTGCCCTCGCCCACCGCAGTAACGCGGCCGCTCCTGTCGCGCCCGAAGCGCACCACCGGATGGCCCAGCACGTGCACGCCGATGCCCAGCTCGGCCAGCTTCATCGACACCGAATCGACGAGGAACGGCATGTCGTCGTTGACGATCTGCAGCACCGTGTGCGCCGACTCCCAGCCGTTGGCCTTTGCAGTCGGGTTGAACACGCGCACGCTGGCCGTGCCCGGCTTGCGGCGACGGGCAAACTCGAGCAGATCCAGCGCCAGCGCGGCCCACGCCTCGGGCGTGTGCTGCGGGAATTCGTCCTCGTCCATGCGCCGGTAGAACTCGCCGACGAAGGCCTGCGCCTCGGCGAACGCGGCCTTGGGCACGCGCATGCGTACCGCGGCGAGAATGGCATCGAAGGAGGTCCCGGCGGCAGCGCCTGTCGCGGCGGGCGCCTGGGTCTTGCGGGCTGAAACGGACTTCTTCACGGCCGCCTGCGTCTTGCCGGCGGGTTTCTTCGCGGATTGAGAGGTCATGAGTGCCGTGCCTGGCAACGGGTTGAACGTGGATGAATTGTAGCCCTGCCCTTGCTCGAGGCCGTGCTGCGCAGCGCAAAGACGCTGCGCGCATGCCCGCCTTCGCCGCATGCACGCCGGCTGCACGCGCGCGGCCACAGACTGGCCGCTTCACGTGACGACGACACCGCTTTGTTCACGAAACGCGGCCAAGATCAACCCTGTCGAAATTTTAAACTGGACGGTATAGTTCACCCGTGTTGCCGGCACTCCGCCCCGAACCGACCCTCATGGACGTCCATGTACCTGCCGTCGTTCCGGGAATCGTGACCACACGCACTGGTAATCGGTTACCTGCCACGCGCAGGATGGCCGCCTTGCGCCCGTGGACACCCGCGTGCACGTGCCACGCCATTCCATGCCCCATCCTTGCCCGGAGCCTCCGATGACCACCGTTCTCCGTACCCTTGCTCTGGCCGGCGCCGTCGCGCTGGCCGTGGCTGCCTGCAAGAAGCAGGAAATGCCGCAGATGCCGCCGCCGCAGGTCGGCGTGATCGAGGCCGCTCCTCAGACCCTGCCCCTGCAGCGTGACATGGTCGGCCGGTTGTCGGCGTTCCGCAGCGCCGATGTGCGCGCACGCGTTTCCGGCGTGCTGCTGCAACGCGTCTACACCGAAGGCAGCGACGTGAAGGAAGGCCAGACGATGTTCCGCATCGATCCGGCCCCGCTGCAGGCCACGCTCAGCTCGGCGCAGGCCCAGCTGGCGTCGGCGCAGGCTACCTATACCAACGCGCACGTCGCGGCCGAGCGCGCGCGCAGCTTGGCGCCGCAGAAATTCGTGTCCCGCTCGGACCTGGACAACGCCGAAGCCCAGGAACGCAGCGCCGCTGCCGCCGTGCAGCAGGCCCGCGCATCGGTGACCACCGCCAGGATCAACCTCGGCTACGCCAGCGTCACCGCGCCGATCTCCGGCCGTGCCGGCAAGCAGCAGGTGACCGAGGGCGCGCTGGTCGGCGAGGGTTCGGCCACGCTGCTGACCACCATCGACCAGATCGACCCGCTGTACGTCAATTTCTCGATGAACAGCCAGGAGCTTGCGCAACTGCAGGCAGCCCAGAGCCAGGGCAACGTGCAGCTCAGCGGCGACGGCAAGACCACCATCGACGTGCTGCTCGGCGACGGCAGCAAGTACGCGCACAGCGGCACGCTGGACTTCTCGTCGGTGACCGTGGACCCGAGCACCGGCACGGTGTCGCTGCGCGCCAGCCTGCCCAATCCCGAGCATGTGCTGCTGCCTGGCGCCTTCGTCACCTTCCAGGCCACCCTCGGCCAGCGCAATGCGGCATTCCTGATCCCGCAGGCAGGCATCGCCCGCGACGCGATGGGCGCCTACGCGATGGTGGTGGGCAAGGATGGCAAGGTGCTGCGCAAGAACGTCACTGCCGATGGCCAGCAGCAAGGCAACTGGGTGGTCACCTCCGGCTTGCAGGCCGGCGACAAGGTCATCGTCGATGGTCTGCAGAAAGTGAAGGAAGGTGCGCCGGCCACGGCGACACCGTGGCAACCGACCGCGCCGGGTGCATCCAAGCCGGCCGCCGCCTCCCAGCCCGCGAAGCAGTAACGGAAGACCGCCATGCCTAAATTCTTCATCGACCACCCGGTCTTCGCCTGGGTGGTGGCGATCCTGATCTCGCTCAGCGGCGTGATCGCGATCCTCAACCTCGGCGTCGAATCCTACCCGTCGATCGCGCCGCCGCAGGTGACCGTCACCGCCACCTACCCCGGCGCCAGCGCCAACACCGCCGAAAAATCGGTCACCCAGGTGATCGAGCAGCAGCTGACCGGCATCGACCACCTGCTTTACTTCAATTCGTCCTCGGCCTCCAACGGCCGCGTGTCGATCACCCTGACCTTCGAGACGGGCACCAACCCGGACATCGCGCAGGTGCAGGTGCAGAACAAGGTATCGCTGGCCACGCCGCGCCTGCCGACCGAAGTGACCCAGCAGGGCGTGGTGGTGGCCAAGGCCAATGCCGGCTTCCTGATGGCCGTGGCCCTGCGTTCGGACAACCCGTCCATCGACCGCGACGCGCTCAACGACATCGTCGGCGCCCGCGTGCTCGAGCAGGTTTCGCGCATCCCCGGCGTCGGCAGCACGATGCAGTTCGGCGCCGAGTACGCGATGAACATCTGGCTCGACCCGGAGAAGCTGCAGGGCTACCACCTCTCGGCCAGCGACGTGTACGGCGCGATCCAGGCCCAGAACGTGCAGTTCGCCGCCGGTTCGATCGGCGCCGACCCGGCCCCGGAAGGCCAGGGTTTCACCGCCACCGTGTCCGCCGAGGGCCGCTTCAGCTCGCCCGAGCAGTTCGAGAACATCCTGCTGCGCACCGATGCCAACGGCGCCACCGTGCGCCTGAAGGACGTCGGCCGCGTCGGCTTCGGCCCGGCCAACTACGGCTTCGACACCCAGTACAACGGCAAGCCGGTGGGCGTGTTCGGCATCCAGCTGCTGCCCGGCGCGAACGCGCTCAACGTGGCCGACGCCGTGCGCGCCAAGATGGACGAGCTGCAGCCCAGCTTCCCGCAGGGCGTGAGCTGGTTCACCCCGTACGACTCCACCTCCTTCGTGAAGATCTCGATCAAGGAGGTGGTGCACACGCTGGTGGAGGCCATCGTCCTGGTGTTCCTGGTGATGCTGGTGTTCCTGCAGAACTTCCGCGCCACGGTGATCCCGACCCTGGTGATCCCGGTCGCCCTGCTCGGCACCTTCCTCGGCATGTGGGTGATCGGCTTCACCATCAACCAGCTGACCCTGTTCGCGATGGTGCTGGCCATCGGCATCGTGGTCGACGACGCCATCGTGGTGATCGAGAACGTCGAACGCATCATGACCGAGGAACAGCTGAGCCCGCGCGAGGCCACGATCAAGGCGATGAGCCAGATCACCGGCGCGGTGGTGGCCATCACCATCGTGCTGGCCGCGGTGTTCATCCCTTCGGCGCTGCAGCCCGGCGCGGCCGGCGCGATCTACAAGCAGTTCGCGCTGACCATCGCGATGTCGATGGCGTTCTCGGCCTTCCTTGCGCTGAGCTTCACCCCGGCCCTGTGCGCGGCGTTCCTCAAGCCCACCGTGCACGGCGAGCGCAAGAACTGGTTCTACCGCACCTTCGACAAGTACTACGACAGGCTCGCCGGGCGCTACGTGCGCGTGGTCGGGCACACGCTGAACCGCGCGCCGCGCTGGGTGGTGCTGTTCGTGCTGCTGGTGGCGATGTGCGGTTTCCTGTTCACCCGCATGCCGACCAGCTTCCTGCCCGAGGAGGACCAGGGATTCGCCCTGACCCTCGTGCAGCTGCCGCAGGGCGCGACCAAGACCCGCACCCAGGACGTGTTCAGGCAGATGCGCGGGATCATCGAGCAGAACCCGGACATCGAGGGGCTGATGCAGATCACCGGCTTCAGCTTCGTCGGCTCGGGCGAGAACGTCGGCATGGGCTTCATCCGCCTGAAGCCGTGGGACGAGCGCAAGCACACCGCAAGCGAACTGATCCAGCAGCTCAACATGGCTTTCTTCGGCATCAAGGGCGCGCAGATCTTCGTGGTCAACCTGCCCACCGTGCAGGGCCTGGGCCAGTTCGGCGGCTTCGACATGTGGCTTGAAGACCGTGCCGGCGTCGGCCAGGACGCGCTGATGCAGGCCCGCAACACGGTGCTCGGCAAGGCTTCGCAGCTAAGCAACACGGTTACCGGCGTGCGCCCCAACGGGCTGGAAAACTCGCCGCAGCTGCAGCTCAACGTGGACCGCGTGGCGGCGCAAAGCATGGGTCTGTCGGTCAGCAGCATCTACAACACGATCCAGATGATGCTGGCGCCGGTGTACGTCAACGACTTCTTCTACGAAGGCCGCATCAAGCGCGTGTACATGCGTGCGGACAACAAGTTCCGCTCCGGCCCCGAGTCGCTGCGCAACTTCTACGTGCCCAGCAGTGCCGCGACCGATGCCGACGGGCAGGCGTCGATGATCCCGCTCAGCAACGTGGTCAAGTCCGAGTGGATCTATGCCTCGCCTGCACTGAACCGCTACAACGGCTACTCGGCGGTGAACATCGTCGGCAGCCCGGCACCGGGCGGCAGTTCGGGTCAGGCCATGGCCGCGATGGAGCAGATCGTCCGCGACGACCTGCCTTCCAGCTTCGGCTATGAATGGAGCGGCATGTCGTATCAGGAAATCCTCGCCGGCAACGCGGCCACGCTGCTGCTGGTGCTGTCGGTGGTGGTGGTGTTCCTGTGCCTTGCCGCGCTGTACGAGAGCTGGTCCATCCCGGTGGCGGTGCTGCTGGTGGTGCCGATCGGCGTGCTCGGCGCGATCGCCCTGTCGCTGCTGCGCGGCCTGCCCAACGATCTGTACTTCAAGATCGGCATGATCACCGTGATCGGTCTGGCCGCGAAGAACGCGATCCTGATCGTCGAATTCGCGGTCGAGCAGCGCCTGCACGGCCGCACGCTGCGGGAAGCGGCGGTGCATGCTGCCGAACTGCGCTTCCGCCCGATCCTGATGACTTCGTTCGCGTTCATCCTCGGCGTGTTGCCGCTGGCCATCTCCACCGGCGCCGGCGCCAATTCGCGCCACTCGATCGGTACCGGCGTGATCGGCGGCATGCTGTTTGCCACCGTGCTCGGCGTGGTGCTGATCCCGCTGTTCTTCGTGCTGGTCCGGCGCATGCTGGGCGACAAGCTCGACGAACCGTCCAAGGAGTATCTGGCCGCTCGTCAATTGGCCAGCGAAGGCACGCACAAGCCGGACCGTTGATCACGGCCGGGCGGCGTTGATGCAGCGCCGCCGATGCAGCGCAAAACCCCGGTCCAGGCCGGGGTTTTGCGCATCCGGCCTTGACCTCGGCCCGGCCCGGCAACGAAAATATCTCCGTATCGCGATACGGAGATATTCATGGATCTGGAAGACTGGTCGGTGCGGTTGAAGGTGTTCGCCGACGCCACCCGCGTGCGCCTGCTGGCGCTGCTGGAACTGGAAGAGCTGACCGTCGCCGAGTTGTCCGCCATCACCCGTCTCGCCCAGCCGCGCGTCTCCACCCATCTGGCCAAGCTCAAGGAAGCCGGACTGGTGCGCGACCGCCGCGCTGGCGTGTCGGCCTACTACCGTTTCGACGAAGCTGCGCTCGACCCAGCCCAGCGCACCCTCTGGCACGCACTGAGCACCGGCAGCGACGACCCGCTGCTGCGCCAGGATGCCGAGCGCGTGCCGGGCGTGCTGGCCATGCGTGCCGCCGACCAGAACTGGGCCGACACCGTGGCCGGCGACATGGAGCGCCACTATTCGCCCGGCCGCACCTGGGAAGCAATGGCGCGCTCGGCCCTGCCGCTGCTTGAAACCGGCGACGTGCTCGACATCGCTTCCGGCGACGGCGTGCTGGCCGAGCTGCTGGCCCCGCATGC
>DMID01000227.1 GCA_003449195.1 Lysobacteraceae bacterium
CGGCCTCCCGCCCGAGCCGGCGCGCCCAGGGCGACCGCAGCACCGCAGCCGCCGAGCGCGCCGCGCTGGTGGCGCAGGCCTGCCGCCTGATCGAGTCGGCGGAAACGCCGCCGAACCTGGACGAACTGGCCGCGCAAGCAAACATGAGCCCGTTCCACTTCCACCGCGTGTTCAAAGCCGAAACCGGTCTGACGCCCAAGACCTACGCCACGGCCCACCGCGCCCACAAACTGCGCGAGGAGCTCAATGCCGCCGCCGGCACGGTCACCGATGCGATCTACGGCGCGGGCTTCAATTCCAACAGCCGCTTCTACGAGACGTCCGAGCAGGTGCTGGGCATGCGTGCCAAGGAATACCGTGCGGGTGGCGCGGGCGCGGTGATCCGCTTTGCGGTGGGCGAATCCGCGCTCGGCGCGATCCTGGTGGCGCAGAGCCAGCGCGGCATCTGCACCATCCTTCTGGGCGACGACCCGGATCGGCTGGTGCGCGACCTGCAGGATCAGTTCCCCAAGGCCGAGCTGATCGGCGGCGACGGCGACTTCGAGCAGTTGGTGGCCCGGGTCGTCGGCTTCGTCGAAGCGCCGGGCATCGGCCTGAACCTGCCGCTGGACGTGCGCGGCACGGCCTTCCAGCAGCGCGTGTGGCAAGCCTTGCGCGAGATCCCGGTCGGCGAGACGGCCAGCTACGCCGAAATTGCCGAGCGCATCGGCGCCCCCAAGGCGGTGCGTGCCGTGGCGCAGGCCTGCGCGGCCAATCACATTGCCGTCGCCATTCCCTGCCACCGCGTGGTGCGGCGCGACGGCGACATCTCGGGCTACCGCTGGGGCGTGGAGCGCAAGCGCGAACTGCTGCGCCGCGAAGCCCGGGCGTGAACAGGACGGCATGGCACATGACGATGATCGAGACACTGGACTGGTCGGCCATCGCCGACCAGTTGGACAGCGAAGGCCAGGCCGTGCTGCCCGGCCTGCTGGCAACCGCCACCTCATTGGCGCAGGACATGGGGCGTCTGCGGCGGGTTTCGCTGGCGTCCAGCGATCTGGGTCGCGGCGATCTGTATTACTAGGGGGTGGATCTGCCGCAGCCGCTGGCCACGCTGCGCGAGTCGCTCTATCCGCACCTGGCCGCCATCGCCAACCGCTGGAACGAAACGCTGGGCGTCGAGTACCGGTACCCGGCCACGCTGGCGGCCTTCCTGCAGCGCCAGCGCGAAGCCGGGCAGACACGGCCGCTGAGCCATCTGAACCGGCTCGGCGAGTCGGACTACCTGGCGCTGCACCAGCGTGCCGATGGCGAGCACGTGTTTCCGTTGCAACTGGTGGGCCTGCTGTCCGCGCCCGGCCAGGACTTCACCGGCGGCGAGTTCGTGATGACCGAGCAGCGGCCGCGCATGCAGTCGCGCCCCATGGTATTGCCGCTGCGCCAGGGCGACGCCGCGCTCATCAGCACCGCGCAACGGCCTTTCAAGGGCAGCAAAGGCTATTACCGCGTCAATCTCAAGCACGCCATCAGCCGCGTGCGCAGCGGCGAGCGCATCGGGCTGGAGTTGTCGTTCCATGACGCACCCTGACAACGCGCCACAATCGCCCGAGGCACGGCAACCTGCCAGAACCTGGACGCTGATCGGCCCGGACGGCAAGCCCTGTGAAAGCGCCGTGCCGGGCACGCTGGGCGGCCACAAGGGCGGCAAGCTCTACGGCCGACTGGACTGCCGCGCGGCCTTGCAGGCTATCGCGCGCGGTGGCTATGTCAAACACCGCGTCTTTTTCCTCGACGAGGCAACTGCGGTAGCCGCAGGCTACCGACCGTGCGCGGTGTGCATGCCCACGCAGTACGCGGCGTGGAAGGCCGCCCACCCAAAGAACAAGGCACCACGCGCATGACGACGCAAACACTGCTGGCATTCGACGAGGCCGCCGTTGCGCCACGCACTTCCGCTGCGCCCCGGACGCTCGAAGAGCGCATCGCCCAAAGTGCATGGGAAGCCTTCGAGACCCAACTCACCCGCGATGGCTACGCCGTCCTGCCGCAACTGCTGACCGCCACGCAATGCCGCGAGATGGCAAGCTGCTTTCCGCAGGAAAACTTGTTCCGCAGCCGCATCGTGATGGAGCGCTACGCCTTCGGCCGAGGCGTCTACAAGTACTTCCAATACCCGCTGCCGAACCTGGTGGGCCACCTGCGCGAATCCCTGTACCCGCACCTCGCACCCATCGCCAACCGCTGGCATGCGGCGATGCGCATCGAGGAGCGCTTTCCCGCCACGCATGCCGAGTTCCGCGCCATCTGCCATCGGGCGGGCCAGCAGCGGCCCACGCCGCTGTTGCTGCGCTACCAGGCCGGCGACTACTGCTGCCTGCATCAGGACTTGTACGGCGAGCATGTGTTTCCGCTGCAGGCGGTGTTCCTGCTGGATCAGCCGGGCCGGGATTTCGAAGGAGGCGAACTGCTGCTGACCGAAAGCGACCCCAAGCGCCCCGGCCGGGCCGAAGTGGTGCCGCTAAATCAGGGGGACGCCGTAGTGTTCGCCGTCAACCATCGGCCGGTGCGCTCGGCGCGCGGGTTCTATCGCGCGGATTTGCGACATGGCGTGAGCAGGCTGCGCTCAGGCGAGCGGCACACGCTGGGCGTCATTTTCCACGATGCCAAGTAGCCCATCGAGTGGCATGGCCGTGTCCCGGCCGGGAGTCCACCATGCCCGTCGGCCACTTTGCCGGGGGCGCGAACGCGGCTCAAAGCCTTGCACGGCAAAGTCCGAGAGCCGATTCGGGGGCAAGCGTTTTCCACGGGGTTCCCGCATTCTCCAGTGTTGCCCCCGGCGTGGTCCGTCTTTCAACGGACAAAAGTGGACATCAGCGGACGCAAAAAAGGCCGGAAGCCTTGTGGTTGCGGGGCTTTCCGGCCTTCGATGGACGTCAATGGACGTGTATTTGGTGCGCCCGGAGGGATTCGAACCCCCGACCAATGGCTTCGGAAGCCACTACTCTATCCAGCTGAGCTACGAGCGCTAGGGTCGGACATTCTAGCCGGAATCGGCCCGATGTGCGCCAGCACCGGTCGCGGCGCGCACGATTTCGCCGCCCAGCCACTGCTGCTCGGCAATGCAGGGGCGACGTGGCCGGACACGGTTGCTACGCTTTCGCGCATGAACGGAAAACTTGCGCACACATCGTCGCCGGCACACTGGCGCACACGGCTGGACCAGTACTGGAAGCTGCTGCGCGGCGACCGGCCGATCGGCACCCTGCTGCTGCTGTGGCCCACATGGTGGGCGCTGTGGCTGGCCTCGCACGGCACGCCCTCGTGGTGGACGTTGTTCGTGTTCACCGCCGGGGTGTGGCTGACGCGCTCGGCCGGCTGCGTGATCAACGACTACGCCGACCGCTGGCTGGACCCGCACGTGGAACGCACCAAATCGCGTCCGCTGGCCACCGGCGCGGTATCCGGGCGCGAGGCGCTGGCGGTGTTCGCGGTGCTGATGCTGGTGGCCTTCGCGCTGGTGCTGACGATGAACCGGCTGACCATCCTGCTGAGCTTCGTCGGCCTGTTCCTCGCCGCCACCTATCCTTACTTGAAGCGCCATACCTATCTGCCGCAGGTGTACCTGGGCATGGCTTTCGGCTGGGGCATCCCGATGGCCTTCGCCGCAGTGCAGGGCACGGTGCCGCCACTGGGCTGGGTGCTGTACGCGGCCAACATCCTGTGGTCCACCGCCTACGACACCTGGTATGCCATGGTGGACCGCGACGACGACATCCGCATGGGCTCCAAGTCCACCGCCATCCTGTTCGGCGAACTGGACCTCGTCATCCAGGGCATCTTGTACGCGCTGGTGCTGCTGGCGCTGGCGCTGGCGGGCAGGCAGGCACAGCTGGGCGCGTTCTACTGGCTCGGCCTGCTGGTGGCAGCCGGATTGATCGCATGGGAATTCCGCATGGCCCGGCATCGCGAGCGCGGGCCATGCTTCAAGGCCTTCCTGCACAACAACTGGGTGGGTGCAGCGGTATTCGCCGGCATCGCCCTGCACTACGCCACGCATTGAAACGCAAACAGGCCTGCCTTGATGGCGGGCCTGTCGCGAAGGCCTCAGAACATCCGCTTCTGGCGTTTGCGCAAACGCAGCGCCACCGCGATCTGCAGCAGGCCGTACATCAGCACGCCGGCAGCGACCCACAGCATCAGCACTTCCATGCTCAAGCCGGGCTTGGCGAAGAACAGCACGCCCAGCAGGATGGTCAGCACGCCGCTGAGCACCAGCAGCCATTCGCCATTGACCACCTTGCGCACCGCCACCGCGAACACGATGCGGGCGATGCCGGCAATCAGCAGCCACAAGGCCAGCACCCACAGGAAAGCCGTTGCCACCGCCAGCGGCTTGAAGATGGCCAGCAGGCCGAAGCCGATCGACAACACCGCATAGAGCACCAGCAGGCTGTTGGGCAGCAGCACCTCCTTGCGGAACACGCTGACCAAGCTGACCACGCCGTCCACCAGCGACAACGCGCCGAAGGCCAGCATCAACGCGTAGATGGTGTTGCCCGGCGACAACAAGGTGACGATGGCGAACAGCACCGCCGCAATGCCGTACAGCAGGTACAGCCACCAGGTGGTGCCGCGCGGGGTGACGGGAAGGGGGTCGAGGTTCATGCAGTCGCTCCTTGATGCGTGTGCCGTGGTGCACATGTTGCGCCATTCTGGAGGCGTCGCACGGCGCATGCACGTCGAGCCGGACGATGGCGATCACGGCACGCGCGCGCAGACCCAGGCATCCACCCGCT
>DMID01000065.1 GCA_003449195.1 Lysobacteraceae bacterium
CTGGCCGCTGGCGGCATCCACGGCGGTGACGGTGGCGGTGACGGCCAGCGTGTCGTTCAAGGCCAGTGGCGCGAGGAAGCGCAGGTCCAGCCGTTCGCAGCCCAGTCCCGGCCCGGGCAGCTCGGTGCCCAGCAATCCGGCCACCAGTGCGCTGCCCCACAGGCCGCGGCCGAAGATGTCGAGGAAGGCCGCTTCCAGTGCCGGGCCGTCGTGCGAGGCATCCACGCCGGCAAACAGTGCGGCCAGCACCTGCAAGTCCTCGCGGGTGAGCTGGCGCACGATGCGCGCGCTGTCGCCGACGGCAAGCGTTTCCAGCGTCCGGCCGCGCAACAGCGGCAGGCTGGCAGCGGACGGTGAAGAATCGGGCGACATGGACATGCGCGGATACTCCGGCGGTGCGGGGCGGGCTCAGGCCATCTGGCTGATGGTGGCGCGGAAGCGCCGCAACGACAGCAGGAACAGCGCCGTGCCGATCAGCAACAGCGACAGGAACGGTTTCCACACCACGTCGATGCCGGCGCCGCGATACAGGATGGCCTGGCCGATCTCGACGAAATGCGTGGTCGGTGCGGCCAGCATGATGTCCTGCACGAACATTGGCATGCTCTCGCGCGGGGTGATGCCGCCGGACAGCAGCAGCAGCGGGATCATCACCAGGATCATCAGCAAGCCGAACTGCGGCATGCTGCGCGCCAGCGTGGCCAGATAGATGCCCATCGACGTGGTGGCGAACAGGTGCAGCGCCGCACCGGCGAGGAACAACGTCACCGAGCCTTCCACCGGCACCTGCAGGATGCCCTGCACGACGAAGGCCAGCGAGCCGGCGGCGGCCAGCAGCACCACCAGCCCCATCGACCACACCTTGGCCAGCATGATTTCGGTGGGCGTGACCGGCATCACCAGCAGATGCTCGATGGTGCCGTGCTCGCGCTCGCGGATCAGCGCCGCACCGGTGAGGATCACCGACAGCATGGTCACGTCGTTGATGATCTGCATCAGGCTGCCGAACCAGATCTTGTCCAGCTGCGGGTTGAAGCGCGCGCGCAGCACCAGGTCCACCGGCAGCTCGGCCGCGGCGCGGTGGCGCTGGGCGAAGTCGCGGATTTCCCCGGCGACGATCTGCTGGATGTAGGTATTGCCGGTGAACGCCTGGGTCATGCGCGTGGCATCCACGTTCAACTGCAGCTCGACATGGCGCCCGGCCAGCAGGTCGCGCTGGAAGTTCGGCGGGATGTCGAGCACGAAGGTGTATTGGCCCGAATCCATGCCCGGGTCCATCCGGTCCAGCGCGATCGCCGCCGGCGGATTGAACTGCGGCAGGTAGAACGCCGAGACGATGCGCCTGGACAGCGTCGAATCGTCCTCGTCCACCACCGCGATGGTGGCCTTGTGCAGCGACTCGGGCATGGCCGTGGCCGCGCTGTACACCAGCACGGTGAACAAGAACACGATGAGCACCAGCATCATCGGGTCGCGCCACAGGCTCCACAGCTCCTTGATGCCCAGACGCCAGATGTTGGCCAGATGCCGGCGCATGCCTAGGTCTCCTGCTTCTTGAGCATCAGCAGTGCCGCGCCCATCACCACCGGCACGGTCAGCAGCAGCGGCCACAGCGAGGCCTGGATGTCGCCCAGCCCCAGTGCCTTGCTGAAGATGCCGCGGCTGATGTTGAACATGTAACTGGCCGGGTACAGCTGGCCGATCAGCTTGCCGCCGCCTTCCAGCGAGGACACCGGGTCGATCAGGCCGGCAAACTGCACCGACGGGATCAGCGTGCCGACCATCGTGAAGAACAAGGCCGCCACCTGGCTGCGGGTGACCGCCGAGGCAAGCAGGCCGAAGCCGGTGGCGATGATGCCGAACACGAACGCGGCCAGGCACAGGGCCGGGAAGCTGCCGGTCACCGGCACGCCGAACATCGTCACCGCCAGCAGCGTCATCGACAGGAAGTTGACCATGGCCAGCGCCACGTAGGGCACCTGCTTGCCGAGCAGGAATTCCAGCCGCGTCACCGGGGTGACGTAGAGGTTGATGATCGAGCCCATTTCCTTCTCGCGCACCACCGCCAGCGCGGTCAGCATGGCCGGCAGCATCAGCAACAGCAGCGGCACCACGGCGGGCACCATCGCAGGCAGGCTCTTCACGTCCGGGTTGTAGCGGTAGCGGCTCTGGATGGCGACGTTGCCGGAAGCATCGGTGCCGAGCCGGTGCCGGGCCTGTTCGAGCAGCCACTGCTGGTGGATGCCGGCCACGTAACCCTGCACGGTTTCGCCGCGCAGCGGCATCGCGCCGTCGATCCACGCCGCCACCCGCACCGGCCTGCCGCGCGAAACGTCGGAAGAGAAACCGGGCGGGATTTCCACCGCCAGCGCCAGCTCGCCCGCGCGCATGCGCCGGTCGAGGTCGGCGTAGTCATGCAGCGGGGCGCGCTGCACGAAGTAATGCGAGCCGGCGATGTTGAGCGCGTAGTCGCGGCTGGCCGGCGTGTCGTCGTGGTCGAGCACCGCGAAGCTCAGGTTGTCCACGTCCAGGCTGATGCCGTAGCCGATCACGAACATCAGGATCAGCGAGCCGCACAGCGCCAGCGTGGCGCGCACCGGGTCGCGGCGCAGCTCCAGCGTTTCGCGCCACAGATAGCTGTACATGCGCTGCGGGCTGAACCAGCGTCGTGCGTGCGTCGCGGCGGCGGGCGTGGCGGCGGCCACCGGAGTCGC
>DMID01000108.1 GCA_003449195.1 Lysobacteraceae bacterium
ACCCGGTACCGAAATCGTCCAGCAGCACCCGTATGCCCGCCTCGCGCAGGGCCTGCAGGCTGCGCAGCGTGCGCGGCGCGTCGTCGAGCAAGGCCACCTCGGTGATTTCCAGCCGCAACCGGGCCGGATCGGCGCCACGCTCGGCCACCAGCGCCAGCAGGCGTTCGGCGAAATCGCCGGAGCGGAAATGCCGCGGCGACACGTTGACCGAGACGTAGCGCGTGCTGCCGTCGCCGAGACGGTCGATCACCTGCTCGTACAACAACCAGTCCACCTGTTCGATCAGACCGCTGTCTTCACCCAGCGCGATGAACGCGGCCGGCGCAAGCACGCCGCGCTCGGGATGGTTCCAACGCAGCAATGCCTCGAAACCGATCGTGGCACCGTCGTCCATCGTCACGATCGGCTGGTAATACGGCTCGAAATCGCGGTTCTTGATGGCCCGACGCATGTCCGCCTCCATCACCAGGCTCTGCATCGCCGCGTCGCGCATTTCCTCGTCGAACAGCACGCAGCGGTTGCGGCCCGATGCCTTGGCCCGGTACATCGCGGCATCGGCATCGCGCAGCAGTTCCTCGCCGCTGCCGTAACGCGCGTTCCACACCGCCACGCCAAGACTGGCCGAAGGAAACAGCTCGCGCCCGGCCACCCACAACGGCTGGTTGACGGTATCGAGCAGGCGCCGCCCCAGTTCCATCACGGTATCGATGCCATCCGCCGACTCGACCAGAATCGCGAATTCGTCGCCACCAAGGCGCGCCACCACGTCGCCCGAACGCATGCTCGACACGATACGGCGCGCCACTTCCATCAGCAGCTCGTCGCCGGCGGCATGGCCGATGCTGTCGTTGACCACCTTGAACCGGTCAAGGTCCAGAAACAGCACCGCGAACGGGACGTCCTCGCGGCTCTGCCGCGCCAATTCGATCGCACCCTTGAGCCGGTCTAGAAGGTGCGCGCGATTTGGCAACTCGGTCAACGCGTCATGCATGGCCTGATGGGTCAGGCGCTGCTCGGCACGCATGCGCTCGCCGATCTGCGCGACCAGCTTGGCGTTGGCTTTGGCCAGTTCGGCAGTGCGTTCGCGCACGCGCTGCTCCAGCTCGACATGGGCCGCGCGCAGTCGCTCCTGCGTCCGCTGGCGTCCCAGCCCGCTGCCGATATGGTGCGAGACGTACATCAGCAGGCGCTGGTCGGCCACGCTGAAATGGATCTCGTCGGTGTAGCTTTGCACGGTGATCACGCCGACCACCTCGTCCTCGATCCGCAACGGCACGCCCAGCCAGCTGCGCGCGCGCACGCCGAAACCGTGGACCTCGCCCGTGGCCTGCAACTGGTCGATCTTGTCGCGATCGACAAGCAGCGCAGTCTGCTTGCGGATCACGTATTCGGTCAATCCGTTGCTGAACGGACGTGGCGGCCGGTAGCGATTGTGCTCGTCTACCGAGTAGACGAATTCGAGCATCTTGCGGTCAGGGGTCAGCAGCGCGATGTAGAAATTTCGCGCATAGATCAGTTCGTCGACGACCGCATGCACTTCGGCATAGAAATCGTCGAGGCTTTCCGAATTGATTGCCAGTTCCGCGATGCGGTAGAGCGCCGCCTGCAGCTTCTCGGCACGCTTGCGCTCGATGATCTCTTCCTGCAGCTCGATGTTGGCGCGCTGCAGCTCCAGCGTGCGCGATTGCACGTGGCGTTCGAGCTGGACGTGGGCCTGCTTGCGGTCCAGCGCGGTGAGGATGTGCTGGGCCACGAAACTGAGCAGGGTCTGTTCTTCGCCACTGTAGCAGTTGGCGCGATCATAGCTCTGCACCACGATGGCGCCGCACACCCGGTCTTCACGACGAAAGGGCACGCCCAGCCAATCGAGGCTGTCGGTGCCGGTCAACTCCGCATCCTCGCGCATGTTTTCCATCGCAAACACGCGTTCCACGAGAGTGGACGAGCCGTGCACCGGCTGGCCATGCCGCAGCAATGCGAACGTCAGGCTGCCAGGCAACTCGTTGCGGTGATAGGTCCTTGCGAGATCGAACAGCGAGCCGTCCTGTTCGTCGGCGAAATACAGGAAGCGCAGCGTCTCCTGCTCGTCGTCGTATTCGACGATGTAGCAGTTGCGCGCGTACATCAGCGAATCGACCACCGCGTGCACGCGCCGCAGCATTTCGCCCAGTTCGAGGTCGGCGCCGGACAGGTCGGCGATCTCGTACAGGGCTTGTTGCAGTTGCTTGGATTTTTCCAGCTTGCGGATGCGCAGGTGCGCATATGCGGCGTGCAGCGAGGCATCCACCAGGATGGTGGCCAGCTGCAACCAGGCGTCGCGCCCGCCATCGTCGCTTGCAGTGCCGAGCTCGAGAACCACGCCCAGCCGCGCGCTGCTGTCGGCGCTGCTCCAGATGCGACCGGATTCGAGATCCGGGAAACCTCCCACGCCGCCGCCGACGTCCTCCAGCGCGTCTTCCAGCTCCTTCACCCGCCCCGGCGGGACCGCCCCGGACACGGCACTGGACAGGCCGAGCATCCAGTCGTTGCAGGCCACCGCAACGCCGGCGCCCGGCGGCAACTGCGCCCGCAGGGTATCGGCCACGCGCTGCAAGGACAGCCACGGCACACTGGCTCCTGCCGGCATGGTGGGCGTTGGCTGCGGACTCAATGGCATGTCGGCTCGTGTTTCCCCGTCGTCCCGGCACGTCGAATGTCCGTCCGGTGGCGCCGGCAGCATACCGCCTTCATCCGGCGATTGAACCGCGCATCCGGCCCGCTGCCCTAGAATTCCCGCGGATGAGCGACACCCTGCCCGCACCGGTTTCCCTGGCCATCGAGGTCAAGCACAGCCGCTTCCTCGCACGGGCCGCACCGGTGGACTCTGCGCAGGCCGCGCAGTCCTTCGTCGGCGCGGTCTCCGACCCGGCCGCCACCCACAACTGCTGGGCCTGGCGGATCGGCGGCGACTACCGGTCCAGCGACGATGGCGAGCCGG
>DMID01000180.1 GCA_003449195.1 Lysobacteraceae bacterium
GAATTGCCGCCTGCGCCAGGCACTCGACCGGAAGGGCGGGCAGCGGGCGAGGGCGACAAGAAGCGGGCGCCGCTCGCGCCGGGAAAGCGCAAGGCACTGGATGCTTGCCTGGCAGGCAAGGGGTTCGATCGTCCCGCGGGGCCGCCACCTCCGCATCCGGAGGATTGACCTCGGGCCTGCCTGGCGCGCAAGGGTCGATTCTCCGTTGCAGACCCGGCCCGGCTCCCGCAAGGGGGCCGGGTTTTTTCTTGCGCCGCGCTTTATACTGCCCCCCAGTATTCAGAGGGGCCGCCGTGCCGCATTCGCCGGAAGAAAAAAAGCGCGTGCTGGCGCGGGTGCGGCGCATCCGCGGCCAGTGCGATGCACTCGAGCGCGCGCTGGAAACCGGCGTCGACTGCGGCCCGGTGCTGCAGCAGATCGCGGCAATCCGCGGTGCGGTCAACGGCCTGATGTCCGAAGTGATGGAAGCCCACGTCCGCGAGGAATTCGGCCAACCCGCCACCGATGATGACCGCCGTGCCGAACGCGTGGCCGAACTGGCCACGCTGATCCGCTCCTATCTGAAATGACCCGTCCGAAGCGAATCCATCCCCTTTCCGGCCCCGGCCGGACCCCATGACCGGAGAAATGCCATGAAGTCCCGTGCCGCCGTCGCCTTTGCCGCCGGCGAACCCTTGAAGATCGTCGAGATCGACGTCGCCCCGCCCAAGGCCGGCGAAGTGCTGGTCAAGATCACCCATACCGGCGTCTGCCACACCGATGCCTTCACCTTGAGCGGCGACGATCCGGAAGGCCTGTTCCCGGCGGTGCTGGGCCACGAGGGCGCCGGCATCGTGGTCGAAGTCGGCGAGGGCGTCACCAGCGTCAAGCCGGGTGACCACGTGATCCCGCTGTACACCGCCGAGTGCGGTGAGTGCCTGTTCTGCAAGAGCGGCAAGACCAATCTGTGCACCGCCGTGCGCGCGACCCAGGGCAAGGGCGTGATGCCCGACGGCACAACGCGCTTCAGCTACAACGGCCAGCCGATCTACCACTACATGGGCTGCTCGACCTTCAGCGAATACACCGTGGTGGCCGAAGTCTCGCTGGCCAAGATCAATCCGGAAGCCAACCCGGAGCATGTCTGCCTGCTCGGCTGCGGCGTCACCACCGGCATCGGCGCCGTGCACAACACCGCCAAGGTGCAGGAGGGCGATTCGGTCGCCGTGTTCGGCCTCGGCGGCATCGGCCTGGCGGTGATCCAGGGGGCGCGTCAGGCCAAGGCCGGACGCATCATCGCGGTGGACACCAACCCGTCCAAGTTCGAGTTGGCACGCGAATTCGGCGCCACCGATTGCGTCAACCCGAAGGATTTCGACAAGCCCGTGCAGCAGGTGATCGTGGAGATGACCGGCTGGGGCGTGGACCACAGCTTCGAGTGCATCGGCAACGTCAACGTGATGCGCGCGGCGCTGGAGTGCGCGCACCGTGGCTGGGGCCAGAGCGTGATCATCGGCGTGGCCGGCGCGGGGCAGGAGATCAGCACGCGGCCGTTCCAGCTGGTGACCGGGCGCAAGTGGCTGGGCACCGCCTTCGGTGGCGTGAAGGGGCGCTCGCAGCTGCCGGGCATGGTCGAGGACGCGATGGCCGGCGAGATCGAACTGGCCCCGTTCGTCACCCACACCATGCCGCTGGACGACATCAACGAAGCCTTCGAGTTGATGCATGAAGGCAAGTCGATCCGCAGCGTGGTGCATTACTGAGATGACGTCGATGTTGAGCAAATCCGCATTGCAGGCCGCGCTGGAAAGCGTGGAATTGGGACAGGACGCGCAGGAGGCGATTGCCCGCCTGCAGGAGCGGGATCTGGCGCAGATCGACCAGTCGATCCTGTCCGCGCTGGGCAGCGGGTGGAAGAAGGCCGGCTTTGTCACCGCCGGGGTGATGATCGCCGCGCCGGACGAGCACGAGGACTTGCCGGAGGCGTTCTACGCCCTGCGCGTGCGCACACTGGCGCAGGCCGGGCGCATCGAAGCGAAGGGCAGTCTGGATGATTTGAAGGCTTGCGAGATCCGCCTGCCCGCGCGGAAGGATGGCTGACGATGGGCATCGAGCGCATCGAACACCGCGCCTGTTTCGGCGGTTGGCAGGACGTGTACCGGCATCGCTCGGGCGTGCTGGGCTGCGAGATGAATGTCGCGGTCTACCTGCCGCCACAGGCCGAATCCGGCGCGAAATTGCCGGTGTTGTACTGGCTGAGCGGGCTGACCTGCACCGAGCAGAACTTCATCACCAAGGCCGGCGCGCAGCGCTACGCGGCCGAACACGGCCTGATCCTCGTCGCGCCGGACACCAGCCCGCGCGGCGAGGACGTGGCCGATGCCGAAGGCTACGACCTCGGCAAAGGCGCCGGCTTCTATGTCGATGCCGAGGCTTTGCCGTGGGCGCGCCACTATCGCATGCACGACTACGTGGCCAACGAGCTGCCGGCCTTGATCGAGGCCAGCTTCCCGGCCAGCGATGCGCGTTCTATCTGTGGCCATTCGATGGGCGGGCATGGCGCGCTGACCATCGCGCTGAAGCATCCGGGCCGCTACCGCAGCGTGTCGGCGTTCGCGCCGATCGTGGCGCCTTCGCAGGTGCCGTGGGGCGAGAAGGCGTTTACTGCCTACCTCGGCCCGGATCGCGAGGCCTGGAAAGCCTGGGACGCGACCGAGCTGGTCAGGACGGCCGCCGAAAAACTGCCGATCCTGATCGACCAGGGTCAGGCGGATGAATTCCTCGACAGCCAGCTCAAGCCGTGGTTGCTGGAAGAAGCCGCGCAGGCGGCCGGGCATCCGCTGGTGCTGCGCATGCAGCCCGGCCACGACCACAGCTACTACTTCATCGCCAGCTTCATCGGCGAGCACATTGCCCATCATGCGGCGGCGTTGAAGGGCTGAGTTGTTGCCACGGGCCAGACGGAGTGGCGTGCGACGCCACTCGTCCGGTGCGTGATGGCGGCGGCCTCAGCTGACGTTGCGCAGCTCCCACCCGTTGCCGGCCAGCAGCCTGAGCCGCTGGCGCAGAAGCTCGCCGGGCAACACGGTGGTGGCGATCAGGTCGATGTGCAGGTCGTGCTGGCTGCCCGAAACGCGCGCGTCCGGGTCGGTGGCGCCCAGCGACGGATCCACCGCATCGGGGTCGGGCTGGCCGGCACGCCAATGTTCGAACAGGCGCGGTTCGCGCAGGGCATCCTGCAATTGTTCGGCAAAGGCATCCGCGCCATTGGCGCTGAAGCTCAGGGCCGGGTCGGCGCCGCGGGCGGTGGCGGGATCGGGCAGGCGGATGTGGAAACTGACGGACATGGGGGAATCCTTGCGGAGTGGCGGAATCGGGCTCAGCCCGAGAATGCGGGGCCGCGGTCGGCGAAGCCCACCACCAGCGCGCCCTTGCCGACGTTGATCATGCCGGTCAGGCTCATCACGCTTTCGAAGACCTCGACGCTGTGGCGCTTGCAAGTGTCGCGCAAGGCCGCGTAGCCGGCCAGCTTGCGCATTTCGTCAAGCGGGCCGCCGTAGCTCAGGCACACCGTGGGCGTCATCAGGCCGGCGGCGACGCGCCGGCCGACATGCTCGAGCAGCTTCTGCACGGCCGGGTCGAAGCCCTTGATCTTGGCCACCGGCTCGGTGATGCCCTGATGGGCATGCAGCACCGGCTTGATGTCCAGCGCGCTGCCCAGCATCGCGCTCATCAGGCCGACGCTGCGGTCGCCCTTGGCGCGGGCGCGCGAACGCAGGTAGTGCAGGTCGCGCGGGATCATGTAGGCATGGGTGTATCGGGTGAGCTCGTCCAGCCGTTCGCGCATGGCCGTCAGCGGCACGTCCTGCCCGCGCATGCGCACGGCCTCCACCGCGCTCACGCCCTGGCCGGCGAACAGCGACTGGGTGTCGATCACGCGCAACGCGAACGGCGAATTCAGCCCTGCCTGCTGGCGCACCGGCTTGTAGTCGTTGAGGATCGCGAAACTGGCCTGGGTGGCGTTGTCGTAGATCGCGCTGCGGTTCTTGGTAACGGTGAGGCAGAACACCTGGTCGAAGTCGATCACCAGCCGGCCCAGGAACAGGTCGCGGATCTGGTTGACGGAGAACGGGATGGTTTCCGCTTCGGCGGCCTTTTCGGCCACGTGCGCGTTGATGAAGCTCAGCGTGGCCTCCGGATCGCGGTGGTCGGCCAGCATGGCCTCGCCGATGCGGATGGTGATGGGCAGCAGGACGATGCCGCTGCTTTCGATGTAGTCCTGCGGCAGATCGCAGGTGGAGTCGACGACGATTCCGACGCGCATGCTTGGGCCCCTCCCGGCTTCAGTGTGCAGCGGACGAGGTGCGAACTTACCCGAAACGGCCGCCATCGCGCGACCATCTGATGGTCGCAGCTGCCGGGTGAAACGAGGCAGAGTCTGCGATGGCGGAGCGGCGGCGGCGCCCGTGGTCGTCTGCGAGACCTGAAATGCGAAACGCCGCGCGGGGCGGCGTTTCGTTGCTGCCTGGCGGACGCTGCCGATCAGTAGCGCGGGATCGAGGCATCCACGTCGGCGGCCCAGGCATCGATGCCGCCGGTGACGTTGAACACGCGGGTGAAGCCGCGCGCGCGGAATTCCTCGGCCGCCTGCTGGCTGCGCCCGCCGTGGTGGCAGACGAAGGCCAGCGCGGTGTCTTTCGGCAGGGCTTCCAGTTCGGCGCGGCCGTTGCCGTCGAAGGTCTTGTGCGGCACCGGCAAGGCGGCGATGGCGCGCTCTTCCGGCGGGCGCACGTCCACCAGCAGCACTTCGCCCGCGCCGGCGTTGAGGTCGGCTTCCTGTGGCGACAACGGCTGCACCGGCTTGGGCGCGCCGGGCAGGTCGATGGACAAGCCCCGGCCGCGGATGTCGTCGATCCAGTCGATGGTGGCGCCATCGGCGCGGCGTGCGCTGGCCGCGTCGAACTGCACGCGGATGCCGTTGGATTCGGCGGCGATGGCATTGGCTTCGAACGGGACGATCTGGAAGTTCGGGCGGAACTGGGCGTCGATCGACAGTGCCAGCGAGGCTCCCGCGCCGGCATCGCCCAGCGCGCCGCGCAGCATTTCGGCCGCATCCGGGGTGATGACGAGCGACGGCGGGGTACGGTCCGGCGCGGCCAGGCCGAGCAGCGCGCTCAGTTCGCCCGAATCGGTCATCTGCAGGATGATGTCGCTGCCGCCGATCAGCTCGCCGTCCACGTACAGCTGCGGGATGGTCGGCCAGTCGCCGTAGGCCTTGATGCCTTCGCGGATTTCCTGGTCGGCCAGCACGTTGACGTGGGCGTAGTCGGCGCCGAGCGAATCGAGCGCGCCGACGGCCTTGGCCGAGAAGCCGCATTGCGGCATGGTCGGCACGCCTTTCATGAACAGCACCACGCGGTTGGACTGGAGCAGGGCGTCGATGCGGGAGCGCAGGGCGGGATCGAGGGACATGGCAGGACTCGCTGATGAAGGGATTGCTGAAGCCGGGAGCGGCACGGGCGCCCGGGCGGTGCCCGCATTCTAGAACGGCGGGGTGAACCTCAGGCCCTGTTTGCGATCTGTCGCGAGTGCCGCCGGATGGCGTGTCGTGGAGCGCGGCAAATGCAGTGGACCGATGTCCATGAGCCTTGCGGACACCGCAGGCGCGCCATCCGGCAGGCACGGCAAGATCGCAGGCAGGTTCTCAGCCTTTCGCGGCGGAGGCGGCCTTGCCGGCAGCGTCCAGCTCGGCGAATTCGGCATCGCTCAGCACGATGTCGGCGGCAGCCACGTTCTGCTCCAGGTGGGCAAGCTTGCCGGTGCCGGGGATGGGCAGCATCACCGGGCTGCGCTTGAGCGTCCATGCCAGCGCGATCTGGCTGGGCGTGGCGGCATGCGCGGTGGCGATGCGGTCGAGCACGCTGCCCGGTTTGGCCAGTTCGCCGGCCGCCAGCGGGAACCACGGGATGAAGCCGATGCCGTGCGCGGTGCAGTGATCCAGCACCGCCTCGCTGGTGCGGTCCACCAGGTTGTAGCGGTTCTGCACGCTGGCCACCGGGAACACCTTGCGGGCCGCTTCGATGTCTTCCACCGACACTTCGCTCAGCCCGGCCAGGCGGATCACGCCCTCGTCGATCAGCTGGCGGATGGCACCGAACTGCTCCTCGCGCGGCACCTTCGGGTCGATGCGGTGCAGCTGCCACAGGTCGATGCGCTCCACGCCGAGCTTGCGCAAGCTCTTGCAGGCCTGCTGGATCAGGTATTCGGGCCGGCCAACGGGGATCCACACGTTCGGGCCGGTGCGGGTCAGGCCGCCCTTGGTGGCAATCACCAAGCCGGCCGGGTACGGATGCAGCGCTTCGCGGATCAGCGGTTCGGACACGTCCGGGCCATAGGAATCGGCGGTGTCGATGAAGTCCACGCCCAGCTCCGGCAGGGCGCGCAGCGTGCGCAGCGCCTCGGCGCGGTCAGGTGGGTCGCCCCAGATGCCGTCGCCGGTGACGCGCATCGCGCCGAAGCCGAGGCGGTGGATTTCAAGCTCGCCGCCAAGGCGGAACGTGCCGGAATGCTGTGCGGAAGGACGGGACATGGAAAACCTCGGAAGTCTGAATGACACCGGCGCCAGCGCGCCGCGTGGTCGAAAGGGATGGAGACGGATCGGCCGGATTCAAAGAGGCCATCGGCGGAACGCTGATTTCGGACGATGGGCCGTGCACGGCAGGCCGGTTGACAATTGGCCGCATCAGGCGGGTTTGCTGCTTCGGCAGATGCAGCGAACGCGCGCAGCCTGCGTCGGCATCCGGCAGTGCGCCGGCACGGCACGGGGAACATGGGAGTCCCGCCACGGGGAGGCATTCAGGCCGATGGCCGTCCGGCAAGCGCATGCGCCGCCGCCGGCAGCAGCGCATCGACCCACAGCGCATGCATCGCGGCGGATGGATGCAGGCCGTCGTCGGCCAGCATGGTCGGTTCGGCACCGCGCTCGCGGGTGATGCCGGTGATGTCGACGTAGGCCACGCCGCGTGCCGTGCAGACTGCCTTGGCAGCGGCGTTGAACGCGTCGATCTCGGCGGCGATGCGGGCCGGGCCGCGCGCGTCCCGTGCAGCGAACGGGCTCACGCCCCAATCCGGAATGGAGGGCACCAGCACGCGCCCGGCAAGTCCGTCGGCAAAGCCGATGGCACGGTCGAGCAGGGCGGCGAACTGTACCCGGTAGTCGTCCACATCGCGGCCGCGGTACTGGTTGTTGACG
>DMID01000083.1:0-470 GCA_003449195.1 Lysobacteraceae bacterium
GGCCGCGGCATGCGGCGCCACGGCCAGCGGCGTCCAGTCGAAACTGCCTTGTGCGCTGTACACCGCGGCCAGCAGCAATACCGCGCCGAGGCTGACGTTGAGCGCGCGCAGCACGCGGCGGCGGTCGTGCCGGGCGGCGGCGGGAGCTTCGTCGTCCCGGTGTGCGGGCAGCGGAGAATCATCGTGTCGTTGCATGCTTCCGCAATGGCGCCGGGACGGCGCCGATGCAAGGGCGGGCGGCGTTCCATCCATGCAACGCCGTCGCCCATTGCGTGCCGAGCGGGCGGATCAGGCCGTCTCGTGTTTCGACGGGATCTTCAGGCTCAGCCACATCGTCGCGGCGAGGATGACCACCACCCCGGCCAGCGAGGCCAGCACCGGGATCTTGAACACGTCGATCAGCAGCATCTTGCCGCCGATGAACACCAGGATCACCGCCAGTCCGTACGGCAGCAGGTGGAAGCGGTCGG
>DMID01000083.1:497-3534 GCA_003449195.1 Lysobacteraceae bacterium
CCAGCACCGCGAACACGTTGGACGTCAGCACCACGAACGGGTCCACTGTGATCGCGAAGATGGCCGGGATGCTGTCCACCGCGAAGATCACGTCGGTGACCGCGATCAGGATCAGCACCACGAACAGCGGGGTGAAGTGGCGCACGCCATCCTTCATCGTCATCAGGCGGTTGCCGTTGTAGCCCGGAGCGATGCGCAGGTGGCCACGCATCCAGCGCAGTACCGGGTTGGCTTCCAGATCGGGCTCCTGCCCGGCCGAGAACCACATCTTGATGCCGGTCAGCAGCAGGAACGCGCCGAACACGTACAGCAGCCAGTGGAAGCGGGCCAGCAGCGCGGCACCGGCGAAAATCATGATCGCGCGCAGGGCAATCGCGCCGAGCACGCCGAGCACCAGCACGCGCTGGCGCTGTTCCTCGGGCACGGCGAAGTAGGTCATCACCATCAGGAACACGAAGATGTTGTCCACCGCCAGCGACTTCTCGACCAGATAGCCGGTCAGGAACTCCAGGCCCACGCGGTTGGCCGTCACCGCGTCCACCGCCTCGCGCAGGTACCACCACAGGCCTGCGTTGAAGGCCAGCGCCAGCGCCACCCAGCCGACGGACCACCACAGCGCTTCCTTGAAGCTGACCTTGTGCGGGCCGCCGTGGCGCATCAGCACCAGGTCGGCCAGCAAGGCCGCGATGACCACGGCGATGAATCCGCCCCACAGCCAGGGGTTGGCGATTGTCTGCATGTCTGTCGTCTCCGTCTCGTGTCGAATGGCGCGCGGGGTTCAAGCCGGCGCCGGAGGCGGGCCTGTCGCGAGTTCGGATCGGGTCGGGGAGCGACGGATCGGGAGTTCGGGACGGACCTTCGCCAGCGTGGCGAAGGTCTCGCTCGCAGCCGCGTTGCGCGACTGCCGTTGCACCGGGGCCTTGCGACCCGAACTGACGGCGACAACGTATGGGAGCTACTCCCCTTCTGTTGCGCATTCTCCGGGCCGGCCAGCGTCCGCGTCAACCGCGTCCGTTCAGGAACGCCCGACCCGCTGCGCGCGCCGGCAGGCCACGGCTTCCGGAGTCGACGCCCCGCCGCACCGGTAGCAGCGACTGCGCGGTCTTTCAGGGCGTCTCACGCGCGACCCGGCTCCCACCCGGCGGTTTTCATCGCGGCCTCGTCACGCACGTGGCGCGCGCTGGCTCTTGCCGTGCGCCCATGCCGACGGATGCATGGGCAGGCACGGCGCTCACGGCATCCGCGAGGGCAGCCTGATGCGCGGCCCGTCCACGCTGAACGTGCCCCAGCCGCGATGGTGCAGCAACGGCGCCTCGCGCTGTGCGGTGTCCTGCCACGCGGCCACGCCTTCGAGCACGAACAGGTCGTAGCGCCGCACCATGCGGGTATCGACGACGCGGCATTCCAGGTTGATGGCACACTCGGGCAGCAGCGGCGCCTGCACTTGCGAGGCCGGCCGGGTTTTCAGGCCGAAGCGGGCAAACTTGTCCACCTCGCGCCCGGAACAGTTGCCGATGCCGACCACCCGCTCGGCCATGCCGGCGCCGGGGATGGCGATCACGCATTCGCCGGTGCGGCGCAGCGCGCGGAAGCTGTGGTCGCCCTCGCCGACCACGCAGGCCAGCAGCGGCGGGTCGAAATCGAGCATCGTGTGCCAGCTCATCGTCATCACGTTGGCCTTGCCGCGCTCTGCGGTGGTCAGCAGCACCACCGGGCCGGCTTCGAGCCAGCCGTACACCTTGGACAGCGCCAGTCGCCTGATCATCCCCGCCGCTCCGAAGCCATGGACCGGCCCATGGTGTCACGCCGCCGCTGCCTGCGGCCGCGGTGCCCGCCCGCGTAGAATGCGCGGATGAACAGCCCGTACCCCGTCGTCCGCCTGAAAAACGCCTGGCGTTCCACCCACCCGTGGATCTTCCAGAAACTCGTCGAGAAACCCGCGCAGAAGCCCAAGCCCGGCGCCGTCGTCGATGTCGTCGGCGTGGACGGCGAGTGGATCGGCCGCGGCTTCTACAACGGCCATTCGCGCATCGCCCTGCGCATGGTCGAGAACGACCCGGACGCGCTGATCGACGCGGACTGGTTCATGCGCCGCATCGGCGCCGCGGTGGATCTGCGCCGCAACGTGCTGGGGCTGGACGCCGTGTCCGACGCCTGGCGCGTGGTGCACAGCGAGGGCGACGACCTGTCCGGGCTGGTGGTGGACCGCTACGGCGACCTGCTGGTGGTGGAGTTCTTTTCGGCCGGCATGTTCCGCCACCGCGAATGGATCTACGACGCGCTGCGCGCGCAGTTCCCCGGTTGCCGTTTCCATGCCTTCGCCGAGGAACACGTGCAGAAGCAGGAGAGCTTCGACTTCCGCGGCGACACCGGCACCGAGCCGGCGGTGATCACCGAATACGGCATCCGCTTCCGCGCTGACCCGGCCGGCGCGCACAAGACCGGTTTCTTCGCCGACCAGCGCGAGAACCGCGAATGGCTCTCGCACCTGTGCGCGGGCAAGCGCGTGCTCGACCTGTGCTGCAACACCGGCGGCTTCGGCGTGTACGCCAAGGTGCGCGGCGCGGCCGAGGTGCTGGGCGTGGACATCGACGAGGACGTGATCGAGATCGCCAAGGGCAACGCCCGGCTCAATGACATCAAGCCCGGCAACGGCGGGCTGAAATTCGTGCAGGCCGACATCTTCCCGTGGCTGCGCGACGCGGCCGCACGCGGGGACCAGTACGACGTGGTGATCCTCGACCCGGCCAAGATGACCCGCGACCGCGACCAGGTGATCACCGCGCTGAAGAAATACCTGGACATGAACAAGCTGGCGCTCGGCGTGGTCAAGCCGGGCGGGCTGCTGGCCACGTTCTCGTGCACCGGGCTGGTGGCCGAGGACCAGTTCCTCGACATGCTGCGCCGCGCGGCGTACTACGCCGGCCGCACGATCCAGGTGCTCAAGGTCGCCGGGGCCGGCCCGGACCACCCGTTTTTGGCCAACGTGCCCGAGTCGCGCTACCTGAAGGCGGTGTTCTGCCGCGTGCTGGACTGA
>DMID01000206.1 GCA_003449195.1 Lysobacteraceae bacterium
TCCAGCGCAACCAAGCGGAAGCGCGGCGCGACGGGCGTCCCGCGCGGCTGCCGCCGGCTTGAACACATTCGGCCGCCACTGCGGCGGCAATGCGATCGGCAAAACCCTCCGGTGCCGCACGGCATGGCGTGCGCCGCAACATGTCGCCGGCCAGCTGCCAGCGGTCGAAGCAGGCGGAAAGCTCGCGGTCGTGCCCCAGCCTGCGCAGCAGGAAGCGCGCTTCGTCGGGCGACAGTTCGCCGTCGATCAACGCCGACAACTGCTGGCGGCAATGCGCATCCAGCTTGTCCTGTGCAAGGCCTGATTGTTCGGGAATCCGGTTATCGCTCATGTCGTGCATGCTCGCGTGTGGCACTGTCGGTACTGTCAAGCAGCGGGCGCAACCCGGCATCGATGGCCTCGCGTGCGCGGAAGATCCGCGAGCGAACCGTGCCGATGGGGCAGCCCATCTTCTGCGCGATGTCCTCGTAACTCAGGCCGTCCATCTCGCGCAGGGTGATGGCGGTCCGCAATTCCTCCGGCAATGCTTCGACAGCACGCATTACCGTTTGTTCCATCTCCTGGCGCAAAAGTTCATGTTCGGGCGTGTCGCCGTCGCGCAGGCGCGAGCCCAGGTCGTACTGCTCGGCATCGGCGGCATCGATGTCGTCGGTGGGCGGGCGGCGGTTGTGGGCGACGAGATGGTTCTTGGCGGTATTCACGGCGATGCGGTGCAACCATGTGTAGAACTGGGCGTCGCCGCGGAAATTGCCGATGGCGCGGTAGGCGCGGATGAAGGTGTCCTGGGCCACGTCCTGGCACTCGCTCCAGTCGGAGACGTAGCGCCCGATCAGGCCGACGATGCGGTGCTGGTACTTGCGCACCAGCAGGTCGAAGGCCGAGCTGTCGCCGCGCTGCACGCGCCGCACCAGGTCAAGGTCCTGCGGCCCGGTCGATCCTGGTTGTGTCCAATCCTCGGCCATGCCGACCGCGCTCCCTGCAAAGCCCGGCAAAGGCCGGTTGCTGTGACCACCCCGGGCGGGAAAAGTTCGGCCAGTCCGGCATCCTCTCGATGCCGGGCGTTCAGCCGCGGGCCGTGCCTGGCCCGGACCGGCGCACCCCGCCTTCAGCTATGGGGATTTGACGCGACCGAAACAAGCTCGGGATGATAACGGCCTTTCCATACATGACCGGATGGTGCTGCCATGCTCGCAGGCTTCGATGGGCTTCGATTCAGCCACTGGGTGCCCGAGATCCGTGACGACGGCGTCGTCGTGCTGTCCTTCGATCGCGCCGACACCTCGGTCAACGCTTTCTCGCAGGATGCCCTGATCGAACTGGGCGACCTGATCGAGCGCATCGCGATCGACCCGCCCAAGGCGGTGGTGATCCGTTCGGCCAAGCCGAGCGGCTTCATCGCCGGCGCCGACCTGAAGGAATTCCAGGAGTACGACCGCAAGGGCACGATCAACGACGCGATCCGGCGCGGCCAGGCCACGTTCCAGAAACTGGCCGAACTGCCTTGCCCCACCGTCGCGGCGATCCACGGCTTCTGCATGGGCGGTGGCACCGAAATCTCGCTGGCCTGCCGCTACCGCGTGGCCAGCAACGCTCCGTCAACCCGCATCGGCCTGCCGGAAGTGAAGCTGGGCATCTTCCCGGGCTGGGGCGGCAGTGCGCGCCTGCCGCGCCTGATCGGCGCACCGGCGGCGATGGACCTGATGCTGACCGGCCGCACCGTGTCGGCCAGTGCCGCGCGCGCGATGGGGCTGGTTGACAAGGTGGTCGAACAGGCCGCCCTGCTCGACGCCGGCATCGAACTGGCCCGCACCGGCGTGCAGCGCCCGTTCAAGCAGCGCGCCACGGCCTGGGCCAGCAACACCTGGCTGGCGCGCAAGCTGCTGGCGCCGCAGATGCTCAAGCAGGTGGCGCGCAAGGCGAAGAAGGACCAGTACCCCGCGCCGTTCGCGCTGATCAACGTCTGGCAGAACGCCGGCGGCAAGGGCATCCAGGGCCGGCTCGATGCCGAGCGCCGCGGCGTGGTCAAGCTGGCCGGCTCGCCGACGGCGCACAACCTGATCCGCATCTTCTTCCTGACCGAGCGACTCAAGGGCCTGGGCGGCAAGGACCACGGCATCAAGCACGTACACGTGGTCGGTGCCGGCGTGATGGGCGGCGACATTGCCGCATGGTCGGCGTACAAGGGCTTCGAGGTCACCTTGCAGGACCGCGAACAAGGCTTCATCGACGGCGCCCTCGGCCGCGCGCAGGAGCTGTTTGCCAAAAAGGTGCGCGACGAGAGCAAGCGCCCGGCCGTGGCCGCGCGCCTGAAGTCCGACCTGGACGGCGCCGGCGTGGCCGATGCGGACCTGGTGATCGAAGCCATCATCGAGAACCCGGAAGCCAAGCGCGCGCTGTACCAGTCCGTCGAGCCGCGCCTGAAGCCCGATGCGCTGCTGACCACCAACACCTCGTCGATTCCGCTGGACGAACTGCGCGAGCACATCGCCGCGCCGGCCCGCTTTGCCGGCCTGCACTACTTCAACCCGGTGGCGCTGATGCCGCTGGTGGAAATCGTCCAGCACGACCGCCTCGACGAGGCCACCGTCAAGCGGCTGGCCGCGTTCTGCAAGGCGCTGGGCAAGTTCCCGGTGCCGGTGGCCGGCACGCCGGGCTTCCTGGTCAACCGCGTGCTGTTCCCGTACCTGCTCGAAGCCGCCACCGCCTATGCCGAAGGCATCCCCGGCGCGGTGATCGACAAGGCGGCGGTGAAGTTCGGCATGCCGATGGGCCCGATCGAACTGATCGACACCGTGGGCCTGGACGTGGCCGCCGGCGTCGCCGCCGAGCTGTCGCCCTTCCTCGGCCTGCAAGTGCCGGCCGCACTGGCCGCTGTGGAGCCGGGCAAGCGCGGCAAGAAGGACGGCCAGGGCCTGTACAAGTGGGCACAGACCGAAAAGGGCAGCCGCGCGGTGAAACCGGACGTCCCCGCCGGCTACGAGGCGCCGTCCGATCTGGAAGACCGCCTGATCCTGCCGCTGCTCAACGAATCGGTGGCCTGCCTGCACGAAGGCACGGTGGCCGATGCCGACCTGCTGGATGCCGGCGTGATCTTCGGCACCGGCTTCGCCCCATTCCGCGGCGGCCCGATCATGCACATCCGCACCAGCGGCGCCGATGCGCTGGTCGAACGTTTGAAGACCTTGCAGGCCCGCCACGGCGACCGCTTCGCCCCGCGTCCGGGCTGGGATGCGCCTGCCCTGCGCGAACCGGCTGTGTGACATGAGCGATGCGACGTGCCGGGCGAGGCCCCGGCGCGTCCATCCCGGAAGATGCCTCGATCCACCGCAGCGGAACGATCGGAGATCAGACCGGGCGGATCTGCCCGGCCTTCATGACCCGGACATGGGTCTGGTAGTAGTACTTGTCAGTCGCCTGGCCATCGGCAAAGAACACAATCTTCGTCCGACGCGCGGTGCCGCTGACCTGGATGGCATGGCCTCGCAAGCGCTGTTCGAGCGGGCCGCCAAGGCGTCCTTCCAGCTCTGCGGCCGCGTCCGGCGTCAGCACCACCGTCAGGTTGCGCTGATCGCGGTAATCGCGTTCGGAATTCAGGTAGACGCCGCGCTCGTCGCGTCCGACTGCGCGTACCGTCATCGCGAACACGCCGGTGACACCATCACGCGGTGCAGCGGCAGCCAGCTGCACGGCACTGGAAGGATCGATCCATGCCGCCCCCGGCGGCGGCAACACGACCACCTGTTCGTGCACGCAGGCGGCCAGCAACAAGCACAGCGCGGAAGTGGCAAGCGTTCGGCGGCGCATGATGGCTCCTTCGGTTCGGTCAAATGCACCGGTGGCGCCGGTGCATAAAACTCACAGCGTGTGGGTGGCGCGCTCGGAGCCCAGTGCGCCGGCCAGCAGGGTTTCCACCTTGTTGCGCACGGTTTCGCCTTCGCCGCTGTCCGGGAACTGCACGCCGATGCCGGCCACGCGGTTGCCCTGCGCGCCGGCCGGCGTCACCCACACCACCTTGCCGGCCACCGGCAGGCGATCGCTGGAATCGGGCAGCGTGAGCAGCAGGAACACCTCGTCGCCGAGGAAGTAGCGCTTCGGGGTCGGCACGAAAATGCCGCCGCCCTTGATGAACGGCATGTACGCGTTGTACAGCGATGCCTTGTCCTTGACCGCCAGCGACAGGATGCCCTGGCGTCCATGTGGTGCACTCATTGCTTCATCCCCTTGGCGCGGCTGGCGCGTGTTGGGCATCGCGCCAGGCCAGCAGCAGTTCCGCCACCGCAAGATCGGCGCGCACCGTGGTGCGCAGCAGGTCGCGGGTGCGGTTGGCCGAATCGAACCATGCGGCCAGCTTGTGCAATCGCACAGGATCGGTCAAGCCGGCTTGCGCGGCGCGCTCGCGGGCCAGTTCGGCGGCGTGGCGCAGGCGCAGGTCCAGATGCTCGTCGCCGCTCCAGCGCTGCGCGGTTTCGACCGTGCCCAGCTTGCCGGCC
>DMID01000207.1 GCA_003449195.1 Lysobacteraceae bacterium
CACGGCCGCTCCGGCCTCGCCACTGCCGGCCGGCGTGAAAACCGATGCCCACGGCCTGCTGTTGCCGATCAAGGGCCCCGGCACCAGCCCGTGGGGCGAACACACCGCGGCCGAACCCACCGTCCGCCCCGCCGGCTATCGCCCCGACGAACACCCGCTGCCGGACAAGCCGCGCCCGTACACCGCGATCAAGAGCTACCACGCGCACATCTACTTCGACGAGGACAGCTACGAGAAGGCCGCACTGATCCGGCGCTGGGCGTCCGAACGTTTCCCGGTGGAACTGGGCAACTGGAACCTGGAGCCGCGCGGTCCGCACGTCACCCCGTCGTTCTATTTCGGCTTCGACACCGAGCTGCAACCCATCATCGTGCCGTGGCTGCAGCTCAACAGCCTGGGCCTGACCATCCTGGTGCACCCGAACACCGGCGACCCGCGCTCGGACCACCTGTACTACGCACTGTGGGTGAACCGCTCGCAGCCGGTAAACGCCTATGCGTGGCGGCGCTTCGTCGATGGCGGCGGCGGCGACGTGGACCAGATCAATCCGAACGTGCTGCCGTCGGTGCCGCTGGAAACCTGAGCCTCGGGCAACCGCCGCGCCTCATGCAGACATGCAAACGGCAGGCGTCCTCGCGGGCGCCTGCCGTTTTCGTCACGCCGATGCTTCGGCCTCAGGCGACCACCAGCTCCACGTCGATGTTGCCGCGCGTGGCATTGGAATACGGGCACACCTGATGGGCCTTGGCGACCAGCGCCTGCAACGCCTCGCGCTCCATGCCGGGCACCGAGATCTCCAGCTTGACGGCAATGCCGAAGCCGCCGGGGATCTGGCCGATGCCGACACTGCCGGCAATGCCGACTTCGCCCGGCAGGCGCAGCTTTTCCTGCGCGGCCACGGCCTTCATCGCGCCGATGAAACAGGCCGAATAGCCGGCGGCGAACAGCTGCTCCGGATTGGTGCCGGCGCCGCCTGCACCGCCGAGTTCGCGCGGGACCGACAGCTGCACGTCGAGCGCGCCATCGGACGAGACGGCACGGCCGTCACGGCCGCCGGTGGCGGTGGCATGGGCGGTGTAGAGGATCTTTTCGGGGGAAGCCATGGGTATTTCTCCGTTCTGGTTGTGGTTGTGGTTGTGGTTGTGGTTGTGGCTCGGATCAATATAGACAACTATCAAATAGCGCACTACTTCATTGGCAGGCCATGCTCGCCAGATCTGTCACTCAGGCTCCGGCGAGCTTTTCGCGCAGGGATTCCAGCTCCTGCTTGAGCGACTTGAGTGCCGGCAGATCACAGGCCACGGCACAGAACACCTGCTCCGGTACGCCTTGGGCCTGCGCCTTGAGCGCACGCCCGGCCTCGGTCAGGGCGACGATCACCTGCCGCTCGTCGCCACTGTCGCGGCGGCGGCTGACCCGCCCGGCCACCTCCAGCCGCTTGAGCAGCGGCGTGAGGGTGGCCGAGTCGAGAAACAGCCGTTCGCCGATTGCGGACACCGTCAGCCCGTCGCGCTCCCACAGCACCAGCATCACCAAGTACTGCGGATAGGTCAGGTCCAGCTCGCGCAGCAGCCCGCGATACAGCTTGCCCATCGCCAGATTCGCCGAGTACAGGGCGAAGCACAGCTGCTTGTCGAGCTTGAGTGCGGCTTCGGTGGTGGAGATCGGTGTGCCCATGCGGCAATTATATAGCGCACTACTTTGTAGTTGGCAACAATCTTTCGCCACTCTCATCAACTTCAATGCCCATCTGCATGGATCGCCCGACCTTCCCCATCCATGCAGCCTGCTCCGTGCTTGTCGCATCCGATGGCCCGGGATGCCGGGCCACGCGTCTCATGCCGGTTCGGCCCGGTACCATCAATCGGTCCGTCGGCATTTCTGTTTCTGTTTCATCGCCCCGGACGACGGAGGCGACAGAACCGCCATGTGCACGACGGCAGTGCCGGACTGGAACCGGGCAAGCCGTCCTCACCGCCCCGGCGGCCCGAACAGGACCCGCAGCAGCGCGCCGGGTCCGCGCGAACCGCGCAGCGCCGCAAACATCCCCAACCAGGCATGGAACTCCACCCGCAACGAGTTGTAGCCAAGTACCGGGTCAGTCAATCCGTAGCGCGGCGGCACCTCGGGGATGCCGGCCCGAAAGCTGCCGAACAGGCGATCGAACACGATCAGCATGCCGCCGTAGTTGCAATCCAGATACTCCGGATTGCTGGCGTGATGGATGCGGTGGTGGGTCGGCGTGTTGAACACGTACTCCACCCACCCCGGCAAACGACCGATCAGCTCGGTATGCAGCCAGAACTGGAAGAACAGGTTCAATCCCAGCGCCGCCAGCACGTACGGCACCGGGAAGCCGAGCAACACCAGCGGCGCGAAGAACAGCGCCGCGCCGGTGACCGGCGACGACCATCCCAGCCGGTAGGCCGCCGCCAGCGTGTAATCGGACGGGCTGTGATGCACTGCGTGGTTGAGCCAGAACCAGCGCACCCGATGCCCGGCTCGATGCATCCAGTAGTAGCAGAACTCCTGGCCGAGGATCAGCACGCCCCACTGCCAGGCACGATCCATCGCCCATTCGGCCACCCGGACCCGCGAGGCGGCATACAGCAGCAGCGCCGCAATGCCGCCGCCGAGAAGACGGTGCACCAGCCCGCGCCCCAGCATGTCCACCAGCGAGACGCCAAAGCTCTTCCAGTCATAACGCCGGCCGCGACGGATCAGCATCCATGCCTCCACCGTCGCGGCCAATACCAGTACCAGGCCGGGAATCATCAGCAGCAGCGGACGACCTGGGGACACGGGCCATCACCTCACTGCTGACTGCGCGCCATCCGCGACTGCGTCACGGCACGCAGTTCGTCGGCACTGAGCTTGCCATCGTGATTGACGTCCAACTGGTCGAAATGCCGGGCCACGCGCGGCAGGCCAGCCTCGGCCTCGGCCTTGTCGATCAAGCCGTCGCCGTTCTTGTCGGCCGCCTTCCAGCGCGCCTGCATCTTCTGCAGCATCGCGTCGGAAGGCGCCTGCGCCGGGGCTGCCGCCTGTGCGGCGGCGATGCCGGCCAGGGACAGCCACAATAGGCCGACGGTGCCGGCCATCATCTGCTTCATCATCGGAAACCTCGTCGGGAAAATCGTCGAAACCAGGCGGCGGCTTCAAAGAAGCGTGAACACGCCGGCCGGAAGATCGGGGCGCCTGCCACTGCCCTCGCACATCTTCTTGAGATTGGCGAGGCCGCCGGCGGCGGGATCGGCCACGTAAAAGTAGCGGGCGATCGAGACAGTGCCTGCCGGATCGCGGACATCGCACCGGGCCAGCGCCCCGGACGGACAACGCGGCAACAGCGTCACCGTCGGCGGCTTGGCCCCGGGGAAGACAGCCTGCGCCGCCTGTTTGCACCAGGCCGGGCCCACCACGGAAGCGGCAGGGCCGGAAAAACTGGTGCACTCGTGCAAATGGATCGGCGCGGGAAGCAGCGGCGGCATCGCCGGCACCGTGCCCTGCTGCTCGCAGGCCGGCACGCCGGCCGAGGCCGCAC
>DMID01000268.1 GCA_003449195.1 Lysobacteraceae bacterium
GCGGCCTGCCGGTGGTGGCCAGCAACGACGTGCGCTTCCTCGACCGCGACGGCTTCGACGCGCACGAGGCCCGCGTGTGCATCGCCTCCGGCCGCGTGCTCGACGACCCGCGCCGTCCGCGCGACTACAGCCCCGAGCAATACCTGAAGTCGGCCGAGGAAATGGCCGAGCTGTTCGCCGACATCCCCGACGCGATCGACAACACCGTGGCACTGGCCCAGCGCTGCAACGTCGAGATGCGCCTGGGCGAATACTTCCTGCCGCAGTACCCGGTGCCCGACGACCAGACTCTGGACACCTGGATCCAGAAGCAGGCACGCGAGGGTCTGGAAGAACGGCTGGCCACGCATCCGCTGGCGCCGGGCAAGACCCGCCAGGACTACGACGAGCGGCTGGAATTCGAGCTGGGCACCATCATCAAGATGGGCTTCCCCGGCTACTTCCTGATCGTGTCGGACTTCATCAAGTGGGGCAAGGAACACGGCATCCCGATCGGCCCGGGCCGCGGTTCCGGCGCCGGCTCGCTGGTGGCGTGGGCGCTGAAGATCACCGACCTCGACCCGCTGCCGTACAACCTGCTGTTCGAGCGCTTCCTGAACCCCGAACGCGTGTCCATGCCCGACTTCGACGTCGATTTCTGCATGGACCGGCGCGACGAGGTGATCGACTACGTGGCCCGCAAGTACGGCCGCGACAAGGTCAGCCAGATCGTCACCTACGGCACCATGGCGGCCAAGGCGGTGGTGCGCGACTGCGGCCGCGTGCTCGGCTTCCCGTACGGGCTGGTCGACGGCGTGGCCAAGCTGATCCCCAACATCCTCGGCATCACGCTGAAAGATGCGCTGGGCAAGGGCAAGGAAGGCCCCGGTTCGGAGATGGCCTCGGCCGAGCTGATCGAGCGCTACGGCAGCGACGACGACGTCCACGACCTGATCGAGCTGGCGCTGCAGCTGGAAGACCTCACCCGCAACACCGGCAAGCATGCCGGCGGCGTGGTGATCGCGCCGACGCCGCTGAGCGAGTTCTGCCCGCTGTGCGCCGAACACGACGAGGGCAACCTCGGCAAGAACCCGGTCACCCAGTTCGACAAGAACGACGTGGAAGCCGTGGGCCTGGTGAAGTTCGACTTCCTCGGCCTGCGCACGCTGACCATCATCGACTGGGCGGTGAAGGCCATCAACAAGCGCCACGCGCGCGCCGGCATCCCGCCGGTGGACATCGCCGCCATCCCGCTGGACGACGCCAGCGTCTACCGCGACATCTTCGCCGCCGCCAACACCGGCGCGGTGTTCCAGTTCGAATCCTCGGGCATGCGGCGCATGCTCAAGGATGCAAAACCCGACCGTTTCGAAGACCTGATCGCGCTGGTGTCGCTGTACCGCCCCGGCCCGATGGACCTGATCCCGGACTTCATCGCGCGCAAGCACGGCCAGCAGGAGTTCGAATACCCGGACCCGCGCACCGAGGACATGCTCCAGGACACCTACGGCATCATGGTGTACCAGGAGCAGGTGATGCAGATGGCGCAGATCGTCGGCGGCTACTCGCTGGGCGGCGCCGACCTGCTGCGCCGCGCGATGGGCAAGAAGGTGCCGGCCGAAATGGCCAAGCACCGCGAGATCTTCCGCGAGGGCGCGGCCAAGGGCGGCGTCAGCCAGGCCAAGGCCGACGAAATCTTCGACCTGATGGAGAAGTTTGCCGGCTACGGCTTCAACAAGTCGCACGCCGCCGCCTATGCGCTGGTCAGCTACCAGACCGCCTGGCTCAAGCGCCATTACCCGGCCGAGTTCATGGCCGCCACGATGTCCTCGGACATGGACAACACCGACAAGGTGGTGGGCTTCCTCAACGAGGCTCGGCACGTGTCGCTGGAGATCCTGCCGCCGCACGTCAACCAGTCGCCGTGGATGTTCGAGGCAGTGCAGGCCGACACCATCCGCTACGGGCTGGGCGCCATCAAGGGCGTCGGCCAGGGTGCCTGCGAGGCCATCGTCGAGGAGCGCGAACGCGGCGGCGAGTACGCCGACCTGCTGGATTTCTGCAAGCGCGTGGACAGCGGCAAGCTCAACCGGCGCACGCTGGAGGCGATGGTCAACGCCGGCGCGCTGGACGGGCTGGGCCCCAATCGCGCTTCGCTGATGCTGCAGCTGCCGGAAGTGCTGAAGGCCACCGAGCAGCTCGCCCGCGAGCGCGCCGCCGGGCAGGTGTCGTTGTTCGGCGGCGGTGACGACGCGGATGCGCCCGCGCTCAAGCTCGATCTGCCGCAGGCACGCGAATGGCCGCTGGGCCAGGTGCTGCAGGGCGAACGCGAGACGCTGGGCCATTACCTCAGCGGCCACCCGTTCGACCCGTACCGCGAGGAAGTGAGCTCGCTGGTCGGCCACGACCTCGGCGACCTCGACCGCATCTGGACCTCGCAACCCTCCGGCGAAAAGCGCGGCTGGCGCCCGGAGGTGAACACCGTGGTGGCCGGGCTGGTGGTCGGCGTGCGCCGCAAGGGCGACAGCCAGGTGTTCGTGCAGCTGGAAGACGGCAAGGGCCGCATCGAGTGCGGCGCTTTTTCCGAAGCGATGGCCGAGATCGGCCCGCTGCTGGTGCGCGACCGCGTGCTGGTGATCCAGGGCGGCCTGCGCGAGGACAACTTCAACGGCGGCTACAGCCTGAACATCCGCCAGTGCTGGGATTTCGAGACCCTGTGCGCGCAGCAGGCCCAGCGCCTGTCCTTGCGGCTGGACATGCGCGTGCCGGACACCTGGGCACGGGTGGACGACCTGCTGGCCCGCAACCGCCCCGGCAAGACGCCGCTGCGTCTGCACCTGCTGCTGCCACCGCGCAACGGCGCCAAGGGCGGCAGCTCCGGCATGCTCGACCTGTCCGGCGCCAACGCCGTGCGCGTGGACCTGCCGCTGCTGGAAAACCTGCGCGCCCTGCCCGGCCTGCGCACGGTCAAGCTGGCGCTGTACAAGCCCTGGGCAAACTGAATCGGCATCGGGGCGGGGTCGGCCTCCGTTCGCTCCGATGCAGCCCGCAACGACACGGCCACCCGCTCGAATTCGGGTGGCCGTGATCTCTTGGGTCCGCTCCGTCCGGGGCCGTTGCCGAGCAGTTCGGCTCAGTCGGCCTTGGCGACCGGCTTGGCCGCCTGCGCCGCCGCGTAATCCTGCGCCTGCCGCATCACCCGCAGCAGGTTGCCGCCCCAGATGCCGGCAATCTGCTGCTCGCTGTAGCCCTTGCGCAGCAACCAGGCGGTGATCTTCGGCAGGTCGGCCACGCTCTGCATGCCTTCCACGCCGCCGCCGCCATCCCAATCCATGCCGATGCCCACGTGCTCCGGCCCGGCCACGTCGAGCAGGTGCTGCAGGTGGGCGAAGAAGTCGTCCAGCGTCGCCTTGCGCACCGGGTATTTCCCGTCCAGCGCCTTCATCTTGACGGCCAGCGCCTTGCCCTGCGCCATCGTCATGCCGTCCCAGCCACCCAGCTCTTTTTCCAGTGCGGCTTCGGCCGCCTTGCGCTCGGCCGACGCCTGCGTGTCGATCAGGTAACCCGGATACGAATTGACCTGCACCACGCCGCCCTTGGCCGCCAGCTTGCGCAGCCGGGCATCGTCGAGATTGCGCGGATGCGCATACACGGCCTTGGCCCCGCTGTGCGAAGCGATGAACGGCACCGGCAGCAGCTCGACCATCTGGTCGAACACCTCGTCGGAGGCATGCGACTGGTCGATCACGATGCCGCGCTTGACCGCCTCCATCATCAAGGCCTTGCCGGCCGGGCTGATGCCGTGCCATTCCGGCCCCTTGGGGTCGGTGGACGAATCGGCCAGCTCGTTGTTGATGAAGTGCACCAGGCTCAGCAGCCGCAGCCCCTCGCCCTGATAGAAGCCCAGCAGGCTCGGGTCTTTCACCAGCGGGCTGGCGTTTTCCATGCTGATGTAGATCACGCGCTTGCCTTCGCGCTTGAGCCGGGCGGCATCGTCGGCACTCAGGGCCAGACCGAACTGCTGCGGGTGCGCGGCCAGCATCTCGCGGATTTCCACCAGCCGCTTCAGCCCCGCATCGCGGTCCGCGGCCCAGGCCTGCGGCGTGCGGTCGCCCTGCTCGGTGTAGATGGCGAAGAAACCGCCGTCGAAGGCGCCCTGACGCATGCGCGGCAGGTCCACCTGCGACAAGGCATTGTCCGGGTGCGCCTGCAGGATGTCGAAGCCTGCACGGTGCAGGTTTTCCGGCGTGTCGATGTGGCTGTCCAGCGTGACCAGGCGCTGCTGCAGCGCGGTCGCCCGCGACAGCTCCTGCGGCGAGAACTCCACGGCATGGGCCGCCGGCGCCACGGCAAGCAACAAGGCAAACAGCAACGAGGTCTTGCGCGGCATCATCACGGTCTCTTCATGGGGCGGGGTTCCCGACCTTAACGCCTGGACCGGCCGTTCGGATAGCCGCACAGGCCATGCCGCGGCGTACGGGCCCCCGGGGCGGGTTCGGCTACACTTCCCGCTTTCCGCACGCACGGCTTTCGATGAATCCGAACTACCTCGATTTCGAGCAGCCCATCGCCGACCTCGAAGCCCGCATCCAGGACCTGCGCAACGCCGGCAACGGCACCGCCGTCGATGTCGAGGCCGAGGTGCGCACGCTGGAAGACAAGCTGCGCAAGCGCACCGCGCAGATCTTCCGCGACCTCACCCCGTGGCAGGTATCGCAGATGGCCCGGCACCCGGCGCGGCCGTACACGCTGGATTACGTCAAGGTGATCTGCGACGAATTCCAGGAGCTGGCCGGCGACCGCGCGTTCGCCGACGACAAGGCCATCGTCGGCGGGCTGGCCCGCATCGGCGGCCGCCCGGTGGTGATCGTCGGCCACCAGAAGGGCCGCGACACCAAGGAGAAGATCAAGCGCAACTTCGGCATGCCCAAGCCCGAGGGCTACCGCAAGGCGCTGCGCCTGATGAAACTGGCCGAGCGCTTCCACCTGCCCATCCTCACCTTCATCGACACCGCCGGCGCATGGCCGGGCATCGATGCCGAAGAACGCGGCCAATCCGAAGCCATTGCCCGCAACCTGATCGAGATGGCCGAGCTGCGCGTGCCCATCGTGTGCACCGTGATCGGCGAAGGCGGCTCCGGCGGCGCGCTGGCCATCGGCGTCGGCGACCGTACCATCATGCTCGAATACAGCACGTACTCGGTGATCACGCCGGAAGGCTGCGCGTCGATCCTGTGGAAGGATGCCGGCCGCGCCCGCGATGCGGCCGAACAGCTCGGCCTGACCGCCCGGCGCCTGAAGTCGCTGGGTTTGGTAGACAAGGTGCTGCGCGAGCCGACCGGCGGCGCCCACCGCAACCCGGTGCAGATGGCCCGCCGCCTCAAGACGGTGCTGCTCAACGAGCTGGATGCACTGGTGGAGCAGCACGGCGTGGAATCCCTGCTCGAACGCCGCTATGCGCGTCTGCGCGGCTACGGTGCCTACGAAGCGGCCTGAGTCGCACCCGCAACCTGCATCTGCATCACGAGAGGCGGCGAGGTGCCGCCTCTCGCGTTTTGCACATCGGCCCGCGACACGACAAGCACGGCCGGCGCGTGGCACCATGCCGGGCACGCCAACGTCGCCTTTCGCATGAACGCCCCCGATCCCGCGCCGCGCACCAAGGGTTCCGCCATCGAGCGGGTGATGGAGATCGTGGAAATGGTGTCGGCCTCGCCGCGCCCGCCCTCGCCGGCCGACATCGCCTGGCAGCTCGACATCCCCAAGCCCACCGTGCACCGGCTGCTGCAACAGCTGCAATCCGATGGCTACCTGCAAGTGAACATGCGCGGCCAGGTGGTGCCCGGCGAACGCCTGGTCACCATCGCCCGCGGCGTGCTCTACACCAGCCGCCACAAGGCCTTGCGCCAGTCGATCCTGCGCCGCCTGTCGGCCGAGGTGGACGAGACCTGCGGCATCTCGCTGGCCGACGGCGTGGAGATGGTCTATTACGACCGCGTGCAGAGCAATTGGCCGTTGCAGATCCACCTGCCCAACGGCATGCACTCGCCGGTGTGGTGCACCGCCAGCGGCAAGCTGTACCTGAGCACCATCCCCAACCCGCGCCGCGCGCGCATCATCGCCAGCCTGCCGCTGCAGCGCATGACCCACCGCACCATCGTCGAACCAGCCGCGCTCGAGGCGGCGGTGCAGTCCATTTCCAGGACCGAGCTGGGCATCGACGACGAGGAATTCATCGCCGGCATGGTCGCCGTGTCGGTGCCGATCAAGGATTCGCAGGGGCGCAGCTACGCCTTCCTGTACGTGCATGCCCCGACGCTGCGCAAGAACATCGACGATCTGCGTGCCTTCGAACCGGCCATGCGCCGCGCGGCGGACGATCTGGCCCAGTTGATCGAATCCTCCGGCGACGAGGAAGGCTGAGCCGACAATCCGCAAAGCCCCGCCAGCCGCAGGCTGACGGGGTGTTCGCGCAACTCCGCCCCCATGCCGGGCATCGCCCGCAACAAGGCGGCGGCCCGCCTCCGTCCGCACCGGATGAGGGCGGAACGGGCGGAAGGCGGGTCGTCGTCAACCGAAGGTGGGCATCGAGAACTGCACGCCCTCGCGCACGCCCGCAGAGGGCCAACGCTGGGTGACGGTCTTGCGCCGGGTGTAGAAGCGCACGCCGTCCGGGCCATAGGCCGAGAGATCGCCGAACAGCGAGCGCTTCCAGCCACCGAAGGAGTGGTAGGCCACCGGCACCGGCAGCGGCACGTTGATGCCCACCATGCCCACCTTGATGTGGTCGCTGAAATAGCGCGCGGCCTCGCCGTCGCGGGTGTAGATGCAGGTGCCGTTGCCGTATTCGTGGGCGTCGATCAGGTCCATCGCCTCCTGCATGGTCTGCACCCGCAGCACCTGCAGCACCGGCCCGAAGATCTCGTTGCGGTAGCTGTCCATGTCGGCCTTCACCCCGTCGATCAGGGTACCGCCGACGAAGAAACCGTCCGGATGTCCAGCCACCTGCGGATGGCGGCCATCGACGACGATCTTCGCGCCCCGCTGCTCGGCGCTATCGATGAAACCCACCACCTTGTCGCGGTGCTGCGGCGTGATCACCGGGCCAAAATCGTTCCTGGCGTTGTCGAATGCGCCGACCTTCAGGTTTTCCATCGCCTTCGTCAGCCCGGCCACCAGCTTGTCGCCGATCTCGTCGCCCACCGCCACGGCCACCGACAACGCCATGCAGCGCTCGCCCGATGAGCCGAACGCCGCGCCGATCAGCGAACTGACCGCGTTGTCCAGGTCGGCATCGGGCATGACGATGGCGTGGTTCTTGGCGCCGCCGAGCGCCTGGCAACGCTTTCCGTGCGCGGTGGCGGTGGCATACACGTACTCGGCGATCGGCGTGGAACCGACGAAGCTCACCGCCTGCACACGCGGATCGGTGAGCAGGGTATCCACGGCTTCCTTGTCGCCGTTGACCAGGTTGAACACGCCCTCCGGCAAGCCGGCCTGCTGCAGCAGTTCGGCCACCAGCAGGGTGGCGCCGGGGTCGCGCTCGGACGGCTTGAGGACGAAGGTGTTGCCGCACACGATGGCCAGCGGGAACATCCACAACGGCACCATCGCCGGGAAATTGAACGGGGTGATGCCGGCCACCACGCCCAGCGGCTGGAACTCGCTCCACGAGTCGATGCCGGGGCCGACGTTGCGGGTGTATTCGCTCTTGAGCAGCTGCGGCGCCGCGCAGGCGAACTCCACGTTCTCGATGCCGCGCTGCAGTTCGCCGGCGGCGTCGTGGGCGATCTTGCCGTGCTCGCGGCCGATCAGCTCGCAGATCCTGTCCGCGTTCTGCTCCAGCAGGTCGCGGTAGCGGAACATGATGCGCGCGCGCTTGGCCGGCGGGGTGGCGCGCCAGGCCGGGAACGCGGCCTGCGCGGCAGCGATGGCGGCCTCCACCGTGGCCTTGCCGGCAATCGCCACACGGCTGCCAACCGCACCGGTGGACGGGTTCCACACGTCCTGCAGGCGCTTGGCATCGGTGACGGTCTTGCCGCCGATCAGGTGCCCGGTCACCGGCAGGTCGTCGGTGGTGGTATCGAGTACTGCGTTCATGCGCGCTTGGCCTCCTATTGCAGGTTCGATTGCGTGTCCGCCCACAGCGAGCGGTAGATGTCGATGATTTCCTCCGCGCTCGGCACGCGCGGGTTGTTGCCCGGCGATCCCGAGGCGAGCGCCTGCTCGGCCATGGTCGGCAGCAGCGAGAAGAAACGTTCTTCGCCGGTACCGAATTCGGCCAGCGTGGGCACCTGCAGCTCGGCGTTGATGGCGTACAGGAAGTCGATCAGCTTGCGGTTGGCCACGTCATCGTCATCGTGCGTATCCGCCGCGCCGATGAAGCGCGCGCATTCGGCATAACGCTCGAATGCCGCCGGCAGCGACCACTGCGTTACCGCCGGCAACAGCATCGCGTTGGACAAGCCGTGCGGCACGTGGAAGAACGCGCCGATCGGCCGGCTCATGCCATGTACCAGCGCCACCGAAGCATTGGAGAACGCGATGCCGGCCAGGGTGGCGCCGAGCATCATCGCCTCGCGCGCGGGCCTGTCGCTGCCGTCGCGGTAGGCGCGGCGCAGGTGCGGGCCGATCAGGCGCATCGCGGCGATGGCCTGGCTGTCGCTGTACGGGCTGGCCTTGCGGCTGACATAGGCCTCCATCGCATGCGTGAGCGCATCGATGCCGGTGTCGGCGGTGGTGCGCGGCGGCACGCTGACGGTGAGGTTGTAGTCCACCAGCGCCGCCACCGGCATGAAGCCCAGGCCGACGCACAGCAGCTTCTCGTCCCTGGCCTCGTCGGTGATGATGGTGAACCGGGTGCACTCCGAGCCGGTGCCGGCGGTGGTCGGGATGGCGATGATCGGCAGGCCGGGCTCGTTGACCTGACGCGGGAACTTGTAGTCGCGCACCGTGCCGCCATGCTTGCCGAGGATGGCGATGGCCTTGGCGCTGTCGATCGGGCTGCCGCCGCCCAGCGCGATGATCGCGTCGTAGTTGCCGCCGCGCACCTTGTCCACGCCCGCCACGATGGAAGCATCGGTGGGTTCGGGCACCGTGTCGTCGAACACGTCGCAAGCCATCCCAGCCTGCGCCAAGGCCTGCTGCACCGTGGCCGCATAGCCGAGCTTGACCATCATCTTGTCGGTCACCAGCAACGGGCGCGAGCA
This sequence comes from Lysobacteraceae bacterium, assembly GCA_003449195.1. Taxonomy (GTDB): domain Bacteria; phylum Pseudomonadota; class Gammaproteobacteria; order Xanthomonadales; family Xanthomonadaceae; genus Xanthomonas_B. The sequence goes on from DMID01000268.1 coordinate 9,189, forward strand.
CCCGAGCTGGGCCAGCACTTCGCCCGCCTTATGGCTGGCATCGGCCCCGACGTGCATCACGCGGGGCAGCACCACTTGTACCGACATCGCACCCTCCATCAAGGAATCAATATTTCGATACGAAATGTATCGTTTTTGATTAGTCATGGAATACGACTTTAGACTCAGCTGCATCGCAGCATTTCCCTGTCGAATACAAGCCTCCATCAGCGGACTTGACCGGCCTGTCGCCTTTTGTCGTATGGACGATGTTTTTTCATAACGATAGAAATCGTATCGTTTTGAAAACTCCGGCATGCCGGACCGTATCCGAAGCTGCACTCATTGGAGGGATGAAATGGCTTCCACCACCCCCGCGGCCCTGTCCGCAACCCCGCTGAGCACCGGGCACCGGCGCGTGATCATCGCGTCGAGCCTGGGCACCGTGTTCGAGTGGTACGACTTTTTCCTGTATGGCTCGCTGGCGGCCAACATCGCCCACCAGTTCTTCAGCGGCGTCAACGAAACCACCGGCTTCATCTTCACCCTGCTGGCCTTTGCGGCCGGCTTCTTCGTGCGGCCGTTCGGCGCGGCCTTGTTCGGCAGCCTCGGCGACCGCATCGGCCGCAAGTACACCTTCCTGGTCACGATCCTGATCATGGGTCTGTCCACCTTCCTGGTGGGCGTGCTGCCCAGCTATGCCAGCATCGGCATCACCGCGCCGATCATCCTGATCGCCCTGCGCATGCTGCAGGGCCTGGCGCTGGGCGGCGAATACGGCGGCGCGGCCACCTACGTGGCCGAGCATGCCCCGCACGGCAAGCGCGGCTACTTCACCAGCTACATCCAGACCACCGCCACGGTGGGCCTGTTCCTGTCGCTGCTGGTGATCCTGGCCTGCCGCTTCAGCCTGGGCAACGAGGCCTTCGACGACTGGGGCTGGCGCATCCCGTTCATCGTCTCGATCGTGCTGCTCGGCGTATCGGTGTGGATCCGCATGCAGTTGCACGAGTCGCCGCTGTTCCTGCAGATGAAGGACGAAGGCCGCACCTCGAAGACGCCGTTCCGCGACAGCTTCAAGGGCGGCAATGCCAAGCGCATGCTGCTGGCGCTGTTTGCCGGCTCATCGGGCGAAGCCGTGGTCTGGTACACGGGCCAGTTCTACGCACTGTTCTTCATGACCAAGTCGCTCAACATCGACGGCACCACCGCCAACCTGCTGCTGGCGGGCGCGTTGGCACTGGCCTGCCCGTTCTTCATCTTCATGGGCTGGCTGTCCGACCGCATCGGCCGCAAGGCGGTGATGCTGGGCGGTTTCGCGCTGGCAGTGTTCACCTTCTTCCCGCTGTTCAAGGCACTCACCCACTACGGCAACCCGGCCATCGAGGAGGCCCGCGCCAGCTCGCCGGCAGTGGTGCTGGCCGACCCGGCCACCTGCAGCTTCCAGTTCGATCCGGTGGGCGTGCGCAAGTTCACCAGCTCCTGCGACGTGGCCACCGCCGCGCTGACCAAGGCCGGCGTGCCGTACGACGTCAAGCCTGCCGCAGCGGGCACGCTGGCCAAGGTGATGGTGGGCAACATGCGCCTGGAGTCCTACGAGGCCACCGGCCTGTCCAAGGACGATGCCAAGAGCAAGGGCGACGCATTTACTGGCGCACTGAAAACCGCGCTGACCGATGCCGGCTACCCGGCCAAGGCCGACCCGGAGCGCATCAACAAGCCGATGATGGTGCTGGTGCTCTTCATCCTCGCCATCTACGTGACGATGGTCTACGCGCCGCTGGCCGCGCTGCTGGTGGAACTGTTCCCCACCCACATCCGCTACACCTCGATGTCGCTGCCGTATCACATCGGCAACGGTTGGTTCGGCGGTTTCCTCCCGGCCATCTCCTTCGGCCTGGTGGCCGCCACCGGCGACATCTACAAGGGGCTGTGGTACCCGATCATCATCGCCGCGATCAACCTGGTGGTCGGCCTGTTGTTCCTGCGCGAGACCAAGGACGTGGACATCTCGAAATAATCCGCCAGCGCGCGCGGAGACAAAGGCCGGCGGGGAACCGCCGGCCTTTTCCTGTTTTGCGGAACTGCGACGAAAAGGAATCCACGCCAGCCGGCATCACTTCACCGGCAGGACATCAGCGGCGCAATGGCGGGCGAAACGCGCGGCCCCATCGCAGCCAAGGCCCGCCATGCAGGCTTGAGACCGGCCGCTCAGGACGCGGCATGCTCCTCGCTGGCACGTTGCAAGGCCTCGATCTCCTCGGCATCGAAGCCGGCCAGCAGCCGCGCCTGCAGGTTGAACGGGCCATGCAGGTAGCCGCCGGCGTAGTCGGCCAGCAGTTCGCGGAAGCGCCGGCGCGGCTCGATGCCGCGTTGCGCGCAGTGCCAGTGGTACCAGCGCGAGCCGGCGGCGACGTGCCCGACCTCCTCGTCGAGGATGATCTCCAGAATCCTCGCCGTCTTCTCGTCGCCCAGCGCACGCAGCTTGACGATCATGCCCGGCGTTACGTCCAGCCCGCGCGCCTCCAGCACACGCGGCACCAGCGCCATCCGCGCCAAGCCGTCGTGCGCGGTCTTCTCGCACATCTCCCACAGGCCGTTGTGGGCCGGAAAATCGCCGTATTCGTGGCCGAACTCGCGCAGCCGGTCGCGCAGCAGCAGGAAGTGGCGCGATTCGTCCGCGGCCACGCCCACCCAATCGGCATGGAAATCCGCCGGCATGTCGCGGAAGCGATACACCGCGTCCCAGCCCAGGTCGATGGCATTCAGTTCGATGTGGGCGATGGCATGCAGGAACGCCGCGCGACCCTCGTCGCTGCCGAGGCCGCGTCGCGGCAGTTCGCGTGGATGCACCAGCTGCAAGCGCGCCGGTCGGCCCGGCATGCGGATCGGCTCCG
>DMID01000020.1 GCA_003449195.1 Lysobacteraceae bacterium
GTTCGGCTTCCAGCGCATCGTCGTTGTCTACTTCATTGACCAGGAAACGACCGCCGGCCAGATCGGCCCAGGCCAGGCCGTAGCCGTTCCTGCCGCGCGCCACCGCCATCAGCAGGGTGTCGCGGCGCTCGTCCAGCAAGGCCTCGTCGGTGACGGTGCCGGGGGTGACCACGCGCACCACCTTGCGTTCGACCAGGCCCTTGGCCAGCGCCGGGTCGCCGATCTGCTCGCAGATCGCCACCGACTCGCCCAAGGCCACCAGCCGCGCCAGATAGCCTTCGTAGGCATGCACCGGCACGCCGGCCATCGGGATGGGCGCACCGGCCGAGTTGCCGCGCTGGGTGAGGGTGATGTCCAGCAGCCGCGCCGCCTTGCGCGCGTCGTCGTAGAACAGCTCGTAGAAATCGCCCATCCGGAAGAACACCAGCAGGTCCGGGTGCTCCGCCTTGGCGGCGAAGTACTGCTTCATCAGCGGGGTGTGTTCCTGGGTGTTCCTGTTGCTGGCTGTCATCTGGAGATGTTGACGGTGGGAGCGGCGCACCATTACGCCTGTGCCGCGGCTGGCTAGGGTAGCAGCCGTTTCAGCGGGTGGCCGCGTTGCGTTCTTGCGGCTGCCTGTCGGACAGGTCGGGGCCGGGGCCTGCCGCCATGCAGCGGTTGCGTCCGGCTTGCTTGGCCGCGTACATGGCCGCATCGGCACGGGCCATCAGGTGTTCGTAGTCGGGGTGGCCGTCGTGCGCGGCCACGCCGATGCTGGCGGTGATCGACAGCGATTGCTTGCCGGGCATGACCAGTGGTTGCGCGGCGATCTGGCGGCACAGATCCTCGGCGATGATCATCGCCTGCTGTTCGTTCACGGCTACCAGCACGATGACGAACTCCTCGCCGCCGAGCCGGAACACGTAATCGCTGCCGCGGGTGGCGTTGGCCAGCACGGCGGCAACGTGTTGCAGGGCGCGGTCGCCGGCTTCGTGGCCGTGGCTGTCGTTGATCTGCTTGAAATGGTCGAGATCGATCAGCAGGGCGGCGAAGGGTTGGGCGCTTTGGCGCGACAACTCGATCTCGCGGCGCAGCACGGCCGGCAGGAAGCGCCGGTTCAGCAGCTGGGTCAGGGCATCGGCCCCCGAATCCAGTTCGCCGAGCCGTTCGAACAGCATCGTCAGCAGGTGGCGGATGGTGGCCAGCCGCTCGCGGATCTGCTCGAAGGCCTGCAAGCGCGCATCCAGCCCGGAGTACTCCTCGTTGCCGGCATTGCCGAGCATGGCGTCTATCTCGCCGACCAGACGCTGGATCGAATCGGTTTCCGAACACTGGCCGAAACTGGGCACGCCCTTGTGCAAGAACCACAGGCCGAATTCCGAGCCCGCCAGCGGTTCGCCCTGATAGGTCTTGGTGTGCGTGGTCCATGCGTAGAGCAGGCGGTTTTCCCAGTCCAGCAGCAGCGCGCGCTGGCGTTCGCGCTCGGCTCCGACGTTCTGCACCAGCGTGAACAGGCGATAGGCCGCGTCGGTGCGGCTCGAACGCTCCTGCGCCCTGGCATAGGCCTGGCTCATCGCTTCCATGGCGATGTCGATGGAGTGATTGATCACGGCCAGGGCGCTGGGCCCGTCGCCGGCAGCGTCGGCCTGAAAGCGCCGGATCAGGCGCTGGCGCAACAGGCGCACGCCACGTGCGACCAGGTCCACGGGGATGCCGATGCGGGCGTGGACCTGGCCGACGTGGCGGTTGCCGCCGATCAGGGCATCCACGTCGTCCGGGCCGGCCTTGAGGATGGCGTGCAACCAGCGCTTGAGCGCCGGCTTGAGCGTGGTGCGGACCTGGTCGTGGGTTAGGAATTGGCGCGCGCGCGGGTCGTCGAGGAGGTCGGCATAGAATGCGTCCACGTAATCGTCGAGCGGTTCGTCGGCAGCCTCGGCCAATTGCTGCCGGATGCCGTCGGTGCAGGCGCTCAGTTGCGCCTTCCAGCTTTCTGCCAGCGGGCGGGATTCGTCGATGGTGGGCGAGGTGGGCATGCGGGCGGCTCTGGCGGACCTGCGGATTCTAAGTCTTTCCGATCCCTTGCCCCGGCTGTAATAGTCTCCGCGATGCCGCTTGCCTAGCCTGCGCCGGTTTCCAGGAGCCCCCATGAGCCACGATCACAACCACGCCCCCAGCCAGATACGCCACGAGCGCCCGCTCTGGTGGGCACTGGGGCTGACCGGCACGTTCCTGCTGGTCGAGGTGGCCGGTGCGTTCATCGCGCGCAGCCTGGCGTTGCTGTCCGATGCCGCGCACATGGCCACCGATGCGCTCGGCCTGATGATCGCGTTGTTTGCAGTGCGGCTGGCGCGGCGCCCGCCGGATGCCCGCCGCACCTACGGCTACGCGCGGCTGGAGGCGCTGGGCGCTCTGGTCAACGGCGCACTGTTGTTTGCCGTCGGCGCCTACATCCTGTGGGAGGCGGTGGAGCGCTTCCGCTCGCCGCACCCGGTGGCCACGGGGGGCATGTTCGTGGTCGCCGTGATCGGCCTGCTGATCAATCTGATCGCGATGCGCCTGCTGCAGGCCGGCAGCGGCGAGAGCCTGAACGTGAAGGGCGCCTATCTGGAAGTGTGGAGCGACATGCTCGGCTCGGTGGCGGTCATCGTCGGTGCCTTGCTGATCCGCGCCACCGGCTGGAACTGGATCGATCCGGTGCTGGCGCTGCTGATCGGCCTGTGGGTATTGCCGCGCACCTGGGTGCTGCTGCGCGAGGCGGTCAACGTGCTGCTGGAAGGCGTGCCCAAGGGCATCGACCTGGAGCAGGTGCGCACCGCGATGCGTGGACAGACCGGTGTGCTGGACGTCCACGACCTGCACGTGTGGGCGTTGGCTTCGAGCACGCCGGCCCTGACCGCACACGTGCTGGTGCACGAAGCGTCGGTGATCCCGGACGTGCATGCGCACATGGCCGGAATGCTGCACGAGCGTTTCGACATCGAGCACATCACGCTGCAGTTGGAAACCCGGCATTGCGGCAATGCCCCGTGCGAGCAGTCGGGCGCTGCCGAATCGCCGCGGCACGCCGATCACCGCCACGCTCATGGCGAGCACGAGCACGAGCACGAGCAGCATCGGCATGCGCATGCGGGCCGCGATGCGCACGGACACGTCCACTGATCGCATGCCAGGTCTTGCCGCCAAGGTGGACACGGCAGACAGGCGCGCCGATTTGGGCTAAAACGGCGGCGGTGACGATGACTGGAGTTTCCCGATGAGCGTGCCCGACGATCACGACCTGCGCCGTCTGGCCGAAGCGCTCGGCGCGCGCCTGCTCGAATCGCGCGGCATGCTGGCCAGTGCCGAAAGCTGCAGCGGCGGCTGGATCGCCAAGACTGTCACCGACATCGCCGGCTCGTCGGCATGGTTCGACTGCGGCCTGGTCACCTACAGTTACGAAGCCAAGCAGCGCCTGCTCGGCGTGCGCCCGCAGACGCTGGAAACCTTCGGCGCGGTCAGCCGCGAAACGGCGCTGGAAATGGTGTCCGGCGCCCTGGCCAATTCCGGTGCCAGCGTGGCGGTGGCGGTGACCGGCATCGCCGGTCCGGGCGGCGGCAGCGCGGACAAGCCGGTCGGCAGCGTGTGGATTGGCTGGAAGGCCCGCGGCGGCTATGCGCGCACCGAGCTGTTCCTGTTCGACGGCGACCGCGAGGCGGTGCGCCGGCAGACCGTGTCGGCGGCCTTGCGTGGCCTGCTGGATCTGGGCGCCTGACCGGCCCGATGCACACGGGAGCCCGCTGATGTTGCTGGAAACGCTGGTCGCGGTACGCGACATCGGCCGCCTGCACGACATCGCCACGGTGATGATCCGCTACGGTTTCGGCGACGTGGTGCAGCGGCTGGGGTTGGCCGGCATGCTCGAAAAGGCCAACCGCCTGCTGCGCTGGGACACCGCCGAGGCCTTGCTCCAGCTCGATGCACCCACCCGGGTGCGGCGCGCGATGGAGGACCTGGGGCCCACCTTCGTCAAGCTGGGGCAGGTGCTGGCCACTCGCGTGGACTTGTTCCCGCCCGAATGGATCGCCGCATTCGGCGAATTGCAGAACGACGTGCCGGCCTTGCCGTACGAACAGATCGTGCAGCAGTTGAGCGAAGACCTGGGCGGCGATCCGGAGCGGGTGTTCGCCCGTTTCGAGCGCACCCCGGTGGCGGCTGCCTCGCTGGCGCAGGCGCATCGCGCGTGGCTGGCCGACGGCAGCGCGGTGATCGTCAAGGTGCGCCGGCCCGGCATCCAGGCTGTGGTGGATGCCGACCTGCGCCTGATGGTACGGCTGGCCGAAGCCGTGCAGGCGCGTGCGCCCGACCTGGCCCGTTACCGCCCGCGCGAGGTGGTGGCGCAGTTTGCCGCCTCGTTGAAGCGCGAGCTGGATTTTGCTGCCGAGTGCCGCAACGCCGAACGCATTGCCGCCAATTTCGCCGGCCACGACGAGATCGTGATCCCGCGCGTGCACTGGCAGTGGACCGGCGAGCGGGTCAACGTGCAGGATTTCATCGACGGCATCCCCGGGCGCGACCTCGCCGCCGTGGAGGCGGCCGGGCTGGACCGCGCGACGCTGGCGCGCATCGGTGCGCAGACGATCCTGAAAATGGTGCTGGAAGATGGGTTTTTCCACGCCGATCCGCACCCGGGCAACATTTTCTACCTGCGCGACGGCCGCATCGGCCTGATCGATTTCGGCATGGTCGGCGTGCTCGCCACCCAGCGGCGCTATCAGGTGGCGCGGCTGTTGCACGGGCTGGCCGCCTACGACGTGGAGTCGGTCAGCGACACGCTGATGGAATGGGCCGGCGACGTCGAGGTGGACGAGGCGCGGCTGCAGGCCGATTCGGAAAACTTCATTTCCCAGTACCGCAACGTGCCGCTGGGCCAGCTGAGCCTGGGGCGGATGCTGTCGGACGTGACCGTGATCCTGCGCCAGCACGGGCTGATGCTGCCGCCGGACCTGGCCTTGCTGATCAAGACCTTCGTCACCCTCGAAGGCATGGGGCGCGCGCTGGACCCGGCATTCAACATGGCCGCCGAGGCGCAGCCTTTCCTCGGCAAGGTGCTGTGGGAGCATTACGCGCCGTCCGCGTTGCTGCGGCGTGGCCGGTCCACGCTGCTGCGCACGATGGACCTGCTGCACGACCTGCCGCGCGAGCTGCGTCGGCTGCTGCGCAACACTGCCGGCGGCAAGCTGCGCACGCAGGTGGACGTGCCCGAGCTGCGCCCGTTTGGCGACCAGATCAACCGTGCCGCCAACCGCCTGACGATGGGCCTGATCACCTCGGCGCTGATCATCGGCTCGTCGATCGTGATGACCAGCCGCAGTGGCACGCCGGGGCGGGGTGTTTCCACGCTCGGCCTGCTGGGTTTCATCGGCGCGGCGCTGTGCGGCATCTGGATCCTGTTTTCGATCTGGCGCAGCGGCCGCCACAAGTAGGCGGGCAGTGGCGCATGCCTTGATCCGCGTCAACGACAGGGTCATCCGGGCGGCGCATCCTGCGTGCCATGAATGCTTTCCCCGGATACGACCGCGAACTGGCCTGGCACTTCGACCCGGATCTGTTGCGCCGTTACGACAAGCCCGGCCCGCGCTACACCTCCTACCCCACCGCGCCGCATTTCCATGACGGCTTCGGCGGCGAAGATCTGCGTGCCGCAGCCGGGCGAAGCCTGCAACTGCATCCGCAACGCGGCTTGTCGCTGTACGTGCATGTGCCGTATTGCCGCAACCCGTGTTTCTACTGCGGCTGCAACCGCGTCATCACCCGCAACGAGAGCCGCGGCCGCCCGTACGTGGAGCGCGTGCTGCGCGAGGCGGCGATGATCGCCCCGGTCTTTGCCGGGCGCGAAGTGGTGCAGCTGCATTTCGGAGGCGGCACGCCCAATTTCCTCTCGCCCGCCTTGCTGGGCGAGCTGGTGGCCGGGCTTGCCGGGCTGTTCCGTTTCAGCCAGAGCCCGGAGCGCGACATTTCGATCGAATTGGACCCGCGCACCGTCACCCCGGCCGATGTGGCCGAACTGGCCCGCATCGGCTTCAATCGCGCCAGCCTCGGCGTGCAGGATTTCGACCCGGAGGTGCAGCGCGCCATCAACCGCGTGCAGGGCGTGGACGAAACGCTGGCGATCATCCGTGCGTGCCGGGAGGCCGGCATGCGCTCGGTCAACGTCGACCTGATCTACGGCCTGCCGATGCAGAACCTGTTCGGGTTTGCGCGCACGCTGGACATCGTGCTGGCGCAGCGGCCGGACCGGCTGGCGATCTACGGGTACGCGCATCTGCCGCAGATGTTCCGTGCGCAGAAGCAGATCGAGCAGGCCGACCTGCCCGACGCCGAGGCCCGGCTCAACCTGCTGGGGCTGGCCGTGCGCCACCTGTCCCGCGCGGGCTATCAATACATCGGCATGGACCATTTCGCGCTGCCCGGCGACGAGCTGGCGCGGGCACAGCGGCAGGGCAGCCTGCATCGCAATTTCATGGGTTACACCACGCATGCCGATACCGACCTGTTGGGCATTGGCGTCAGCGCGATCAGCCACGTCGGCGACTGTTACGCGCAGAACCCGCGCACCCTGCCCGAATGGGAAGCCGCCCTCGACGCGGGGAACCTGCCGACGTGGCGCGGCCTGCAGCTGGATGCGGACGACGAGATCCGCGCCGACCTGATCCAGCGCCTGATGTGCCAGGGCGAGGTGGACACGGCGGCCTTCGGCCAAAGCCACGGCCTCGACTTCGATGCGTATTTCGCGGAAGAGCTGGCATCGCTGCAACCCTTGCAGGCCGATGGCCTGGTCGAACGCGATGGCGCGCGCATCCGCGCCACCCCGCAGGGCCGGCCCTTGCTGCGGCTGATCGCGATGTGTTTCGACCGTTACCTGCGCAAGCCGGATCAGCCCGCCCGTTATTCGAAGGCCATCTGATCCGGCAACCCGAGGGGTGCTTGCCAAGGGTGGTTGTTAGTAGCAATACTACTAACCATGCAGCTGACCGATACCCAGCAGGCCATCCTCGGCATGATCGCCGAGCACATCGCACGCGACGGCTTGCCGCCGTCGCAGACCGAAATCGCCCGTGCATTCGGCTTCAAGGGCGTGCGCGCGGCCCAGTACCACCTCGAGGCGCTGGAGCAGGCCGGCGCGATCCGGCGCGTGCCCGGCCAGGCACGCGGCATCCGCCTGCT
>DMID01000124.1:0-3840 GCA_003449195.1 Lysobacteraceae bacterium
CGCTGCCGATTGATGTCCGGGTCAAGAGCCGTGCCCGCGTGGTGCTGGACAACCGCGACGGCCAGTTCACGCCGGGCCTGTACGCCCGCGTGCGCCTGCCCGGCAGCGGCCGCTTCAACGCCGTGCTGGTGGACGACAAGGCCGTGCTCACCGACCAGGACCGCAAGTACGTCTACGTGGTGGACAAGGCAGGCAAGGCCGAACGCCGCGACGTGCGCCTGGGCCGGCTCGGCGACGGCGGGCTGCGGGTGGTCGAGTCCGGGCTGAAGGCCGGCGACAAGGTGATCGTCGACGGACTGCAGAAGGTGTTCATGCCCGGCATGCCGGTGCAGGCGCATCCATTGCAGCCGGCGGCCGATGCAGCGCCCGGCCGCACCGCGATGAACTGACCGGAATGCACTGACCCGTCCCGCCACCGTTCCGTATCCCGAGGCGCCCGGCAACGGGCGTTGCAGGGGACGTGCATTTCCGGTTCCGGTCCGCGCGACCGTCCCGTCCGCGATCGTCCCATCAAGGAATCCCCATGGACTTTTCCCGTTTCTTCATCGACCGGCCGATCTTTGCCGCGGTGCTGTCGATCATCATCTTCGCCGCGGGCCTGATCGCCATCCCGCTGCTGCCCATCGGCGAATACCCCGAAGTCGTGCCGCCCTCGGTGGTGGTGCGCACCGTGTACCCGGGCGCCAACCCCAAGGTCATCGCCGAGACCGTCTCCACGCCGCTTGAGGAAGCCATCAACGGCGTGGAAAACATGATGTACATCAAGTCGGTGGCCGGCTCCGACGGCGTGCTGCAGATGACCGTGACCTTCCGTCCGGGCACCGACCCGGACGACGCCGCGGTCAAGGTGCAGAACCGCGTCTCGCAGGCCAATGCGCGCCTGCCCGAGGACGTGCGCCGGCAGGGCGTGACCGTGCAGAAGCAGTCGCCCACCTTCCTGATGGTGGTGCACCTGACCTCGCCCAACGGCAAGTACGACACGCTGTACCTGCGCAATTACGCGCGCCTGCACGTCAAGGATGCGCTGACCCGCATCCCCGGCGTGGGCGACGCGCAGATCTTCGGCGGCGGCGACTACGCGATGCGCGCCTGGCTCGACCCGGACAAGATCGCCGCACGCGGCCTGACCGCCGGCGACGTGGTCGGCGCGATGCGCGAGCAGAACGTGCAGGTCTCGGCCGGCCAGCTCGGTGCCGAACCGATGCCGCACAGCGACTTCCTCACCCTGATCAACGCCCAGGGCCGCCTGCGCACTGAGCAGGAATTCGGCGACATCGTGCTCAAGGCCGGCGCGGACGGGCAGGTGGTGCGCCTGCGCGACGTGGCGCGGCTGGAACTGGGCGCCGGCGACTACACGCTGCGTTCGCAACTGGACGGCAAGAACGCGGTGGGCATCGGCATCTTCCAGGCGCCGGGTGCCAACGCGTTGCAGATCCGCGACCAGGTCATCGCCAAGATGGACGAGCTGACCCGGCAGTTCCCGCCGGGCGTGAAGTACGAAGCGGTGTACGACACCACCATCTTCGTGCGCGATTCGATCAGCGCCGTGGTGCACACCCTGCTGGAAGCGGTGGTGCTGGTGGTGCTGGTGGTGATCCTGTTCCTGCAGACCTGGCGTGCATCGATCATTCCGTTGATCGCGGTGCCGGTGTCGGTGGTGGGCACGTTTGCCGCGTTGTACGTGCTGGGCTTCTCGATCAACACGCTGACCCTGTTCGGCCTGGTGCTGGCCATCGGCATCGTGGTCGACGACGCGATCGTGGTGGTGGAAAACGTCGAGCGCAACATCGAGGAAGGCCTGGCCCCGCTGGCCGCCGCGCATCAGGCGATGAAGGAAGTCTCCGGGCCGATCGTGGCCATCGCACTGGTGCTGTGCGCGGTGTTCGTGCCGATGGCCTTCCTATCCGGCGTCACCGGCCAGTTCTACAAGCAGTTCGCGGTGACCATCGCCATCTCCACGGTGATCTCGGCGATCAACTCGCTGACCTTGTCGCCGGCGCTGGCCGCACGCCTGCTGAAGGCCCACGATGCGCCGAAGGACGGGGCATCGCGCCTGATCGAGCGCCTGTTCGGCTGGCTGTTCCGCCCGTTCAACCGCTTCTTCGCCACCGGTTCCAACCGCTATCAGGGCGCGGTGTCGCGCATTCTCGGCCGTCGCGGCGAGGTGTTTGTCGTGTACGTGGGCCTGTTGCTGGCCACGGGGCTGATGTTCAAGGCGGTGCCGGCCGGGTTCATCCCCACGCAGGACAAGATGTACCTGATCGCCGGCGTGAAACTGCCCGAAGGCGCTTCGATCGGACGCACCGATGCGCTGCTGCGCAAGGTGACCGACATCGCCATGCACACCGATGGCGTGGCGCACGCGATCTCGTTCCCCGGCCTGAACGCGTTGCAGTTCACCAACACGCCCAATACCGGCGTGGTGTTCCTGCCGCTCAAGCCGTTTTCGGAGCGGCACCGCTCGGCGCTGGAAATCAATGCCGAGATCAACCAGAAGGTGTCGGCGCTGGGCGAGGGCATGGCGTTCGCCTTCATGCCGCCGCCGATCCTGGGCCTGGGCAACGGCAACGGCTACCAGCTGTTCATCGAGGACCGCGCCAATCTCGGCTACGGCGCATTGCAGAACGCGGTGAACGCCTTCCAGGGCGCGGTGTCGCAGGTACCGGGTTTCGGCTTCCCCATCGGCACCTACCAGGCCAACGTGCCGCAGCTGGATGCCGAGGTGGACCGCACCAAGGCCAAGGCGCAGGGCGTGGCCCTGACCGATCTGTTCGACACCTTGCAGACCTATCTCGGCTCGGCCTACGTCAACGACTTCAACCAGTTCGGCCGCACCTGGCAGGTGATCGCCCAGGCCGACGCGCCGTTTCGCGACAGCGTGGAGGACATCGGCCGCCTGCGCACGCGCAACGCCGCCGGCGAGATGGTGCCGATCGGCTCGATGGTGAAGATCAAGCAGACCTACGGCCCGGACCCGGTGCTGCGCTACAACGGTTACCCGGCCGCCGATCTGGCCGGCGAGGCCGACCCGCGCGTGCTGTCTTCGGCCGAGGCGATGGACAAGCTGACCGCGCTTGCAGGACAGGTGCTGCCGCAGGGCATGGCGATCGAATGGACGGACCTGAGCTACCAGCAGTCCACCCAGGGCAAGGCGGCGATGGTGGTGTTCCCGCTGGCGGTGATGCTGGCCTTCCTGGTGCTGTCGGCGTTGTACGAAAGCTGGACGCTGCCGCTGGCGGTGATCCTGATCGTGCCGATGACGCTGCTGTCCGCGCTGTTCGGCGTGTGGCTGAGCGGCGGCGACAACAACGTGTTCGTGCAGGTGGGGCTGGTGGTGCTGATGGGTCTGGCCTGCAAGAACGCGATCCTGATCGTCGAGTTCGCCCGCGAGCTGGAGATGCAGGGCCGCGGCATCGTCGAGGCGGCGCTGGAAGCCTGCCGCCTGCGTCTGCGCCCGATCGTGATGACCTCCATCGCCTTCATCGCCGGCACCGTGCCGCTGGTGTTCTCGCACGGCGCCGGTGCGGAGGTCCGTGCGGCCACCGGCATCACCGTGTTTGCCGGCATGCTCGGCGTCACCCTGTTCGGCCTGTTCCTGACGCCGGTGTTCTACGTGGCCCTGCGCAAGCTGGCCGGCCGGCCGCTGGTGCAGCACGGCCATTCCAGCTTCGACGGCGGCAGTGCCGCCTGAATCCAGCCACCCGCATCTTCCATTCAATCGAGGAAATCCCGACATGAACGACACATCCCGCATCGCCCTCGTCACCGGCGCCACCCGTGGCATCGGCCTTGAAACCGTGCGCCAGCTCGCGCAGGCCGGCGTGCACACGCTGCTGGCCG
>DMID01000124.1:3922-4708 GCA_003449195.1 Lysobacteraceae bacterium
TGCACACGCTGCTGGCCGGGCGCAAGCGCGACCAGGCCGTCGAAGCCGCGCTCAAGCTGCAGGCCGAAGGCCTGCCGGTCGAGGCCATCCAGCTCGACGTGCTCGACCCGATCAGCATCGCCGCCGCCGTCGGCACCGTGGAAGAGCGCCACGGCCGGCTGGACATCCTCGTCAACAACGCAGGCATCATGGTCGAAGACCCGGCGCGTCCGCCGTCGGCGCAGCCGCTGGATGCGTGGCGCCGCACCTTCGACACCAACCTGTTCGCGGTGGTCGAGGTCACCCGCGCGTTGCTGCCTTTGCTGCGCCGTTCCGCGGCAGGGCGCATCGTCAACGTGTCCAGCATCCTCGGCTCGAACACGCTGCACGCCGACCCGTCCTCGCCGATCTACGGGTTCAAGATCCCGGCCTACGGCGCCTCCAAGAGCGCGCTCAATGCATGGACGGTGCAACTGGCATGGGAACTGCGCGATGGCCCGATCAAGGTCAATGCCATCCACCCCGGCTACGTGAAGACCGACATGAACGGCGGCAACGGCGAGATCGACATCGCCGACGGCGCGCGCAGCAGCGTGCAGATGGCGTTGATTGGTGACGAAGGCGCCACCGGCAGCTTCACCCATCTCGGGCAGGTGCTGCCATGGTGATCCGTGTCCTGATGCCCGCGCTGCTGGCGGCCGCGCTGTCCGCCTGCGCGGTCGGCCCCCATTACCGCGCCCCGGTGCCGGCGCCGGCGGTGCTGCCTTCCGCGTCCGCGGCAGGCATCACCTCAGAAGCGCCCGCCAC
>DMID01000238.1 GCA_003449195.1 Lysobacteraceae bacterium
CACCACCACCGGCACCATGCCCACGATCAAGGAGGTGGCCGGTGCGCCGGCCCATTGCACCGCCCGTCCCACCAACACGTAGTACCGCAGGTTGCCGAGCACGCTCAGTCGCACCAGTGCCCACCATTCGGCCGCGCCGAGTGCCGCGGTCACACGCCGCCAGCGCGGTGCCAGCACGGCCAGCGCCACCGCGCCGTAGGCGAGGTAGCGCGAGGCGGACAACTGCATCGGCGAGAAGTCGTGCAGCCATTGCGGGGCGATGAACACCAGCCCCCACAGCGCGCCGGCCCCGACGCCGCAGGCGATGCCGGATGGCAGGTTCTTGTGTTGCGGGTGGGCGGGTGCGGCGGTCATGGCGGCCTCAGCATCGCGCAGCCCGCGCTGCGTGTATTGACCCAGGCTCCACTGCCGCGTTCAGGCAACGTGCCGGCGGCGGTAGGCCGCCGGGGTCAGCCCGGTGGCCTTGCGCAGGCTGCGGGTCAGCGAGGCATGGTCGGACCAGTCGGTGTACTGCGCGATGCGTGCGATGGGAAGCCGGCCATCGGCCGGTTGCCTGTAGGCCCGCTCCAGCCGGAGCGCGACCAGCCACTGCTGCGGGCTGCAGTCGTATGTCTGCCGGAACAAGGCGTGCAGCCGGCTCGGGCGCAGGCCGGCATGCGCGGCCATGCGCTCCACTGTCCAGTCCTCGCCGGCGCGGGCGCGGAGGGTGTTGCACAGCTGCTGCAGCCGTTGCAACGGGGCAGGGTCGGTCTGAAGCCCGGCCAGCAGATCCGGCAGGCCATGCGCCAGCAAGGCCGGGGGAACCGCTTCGCGGGCGGGGCATTGGCGGTCCAGATACGCGGCCAGCCGCTGCATGCGCGGCGTGGCGGACAGGAACGGCCGTTGCCGCAATTGCTGCATGCGGCCTTCGCCGAGCAAGGCGAGCGGGCAGTTCAGCAGCAGGAAACGGTTGTCGCCGTCTGCACCCTGATCGTGGCCGGTACCCGGTGCGATGACCACGATGCGGGCCGATTCGACCCGTCCGCCGCGGCCGTCGACCTCGATGTCCAGTGCGCCGCGCACGGGCACCACCACCTGCACGTCGTCGTGCCGGTGGTGCCAGCCGCTTCGGTCGTAGCGGCGGAAGTTCAGGCGCGCGCTCATGCCGGGGCCATGTGCACGCGCGTCCGGCTCACTTCGCCCAGGTGTCGCGCAAGGTCACGCTGCGGTTGAACACCGGGCGCTCGGGGCTGTGGTCGCGGCGGTCGGCGACGAAGTAGCCCAGCCGCTCGAACTGGAACGACTGCTCCGGCGCAGCCTGCGCCGCGGCTGGCTCGACATAACCGGTGACGATCTTTTTCGAGGCCGGGTTGAGGTGGTCGCGGTAGGTCTTGCCGTCGGACTCGTCGTCGGGCTTCTCCACCGAGAACAGGCGGTCGTACAGGCGGATTTCCGCCTCGGCCGCATGCCGGGCGCTGACCCAGTGGATGGTGCCCTTGACCTTGCGGTTGGCGCCTTCCATGCCGGGCCGCGATTCCGGGTCGAGCCAGCCGCGCAGTTCCACTACTTCGCCCAGTTCGTTCTTCACCACCTCGTCCACCCGGGCGATGCCGGCACCGCGCAGGCGCACTTCGCCGCCCGGCACCAGCCGCTTCCAGCCCTTGGGCGGCACTTCGGCGAAATCCTCGCGCTCGATCCACAGCTCGCGCGAGAACGGCACTTCGCGCGTGCCGGCCGTTTCGTCCTTGGGGTGGTTGGGGAAGCTCAGCGTTTCGGCATGGTCCTCGGGCAGGTTGCTCAGCACGAATTTCAGCGGGTCGATCACCGCCATCCGGCGCGGGGCGCTGGCGTCCAGGTCGTCGCGCAGGCTGCCTTCCAGTACGGAGAAGTCGATCAGCGAGTTCTGCTTGCTGATGCCCACCCGGTCCACGAACAGGCGCATCGCCGAGGGCGTGTAGCCGCGCCGGCGCAGGCCCTGCAGGGTGTACATGCGCGGGTCGTCCCAGCCTTCCACCAGCTGTTCCTCCACCAGCGCGGTGAGCTTGCGCTTGCTCATCACCGTGTAGTTGATGTTGAGCCGCGAGAACTCGATCTGGCGCGGCTTGCCGGCTTCCTGCGGGAAGCCCTTGTCCAGCAGCGGCTGCAGCAGTTCGGGGTGGCCGGCCAGGTCCACGTTGTCCACGCACCAGTCGTACAGCGGGCGGTGGTCCTCGAACTCCAGCGTGCACAGCGAATGGGTGATGCCCTCGATGGAATCGCTCAGCGAATGGGCGAAGTCGTACATCGGGTAGATCGGCCAGGCATTGCCGGTGTTCTGGTGCTCGACGTGCTTGATGCGGTACAGCGCCGGGTCGCGCAGGTTGATGTTGCCGGACGCCATGTCGATCCTGGCGCGCAGGGTGCGGCTGCCGTCGGCGAACTCGCCGGCGCGCATGCGCCGCAGCAGGTCGAGGTTTTCCTCCACCGTGCGGTTGCGCCACGGCGATTCGCGGCCCGGCTCGGTCAGGCTGCCGCGGTACTCGCGCACCTGTTCGGCGCTCAGGTCGCAGACGAAGGCCTTGCCCTCGCGCACCAGCTTCTCGGCGGCCAGGTACAGCACGTCGAAATAGTCCGACGCGTGGCGCAGCTCGGCCCAGTCGAAGCCCAGCCAGCGCACGTCGTCCTGGATGGCGGCGACGAACTCGGGGTCTTCCTTGGCCGGGTTGGTGTCGTCCAGCCGCAGGTTGCAGCGCCCGCCGAACTCGCCGGCGATGCCGAAGTCCAGGCAGATCGCCTTGGCGTGGCCGATGTGCAGGTAGCCGTTGGGCTCGGGCGGGAAGCGGGTGCGGATCTGCGCGTGGCGGCCTTCGGCGATGTCCTCGCGGACGATCTGGCGGATGAAGTCCTTCTTTTCGGGAAGGGCATCGGGGGTGGGCGCGTCGGTGACGAGCACCGGAGAAGACGGATCGGACATGGAGGGCGGGCCGGTGCGGGCCGGTGCTGAATGCGGAACAGACAGTAAGTTTATCGTGCCGCCGCCGCGGACGTATGCTTGGCAGCGCATCCCCGACGGAGCCGCGCCATGCAGCTGGCCTATTGCGCCGACAACGTGTTCGACGCCCATCTGGTGCGCCATGCGCTGGAAGACGCCGGCATCCCGGCCTTCGTGT
>DMID01000265.1:0-276 GCA_003449195.1 Lysobacteraceae bacterium
GCATCGGCCTCGCTGCCGGCCAGACGCGGGCCGACCTCGGTGGTCAGCGATTCGGTGATCTTCCAGCCGGTATCGTCGGCCAGTGCCTGCTCGCGCAGTTGCGCGGCCTGTTCGAGTGCGACATCGGGGATGCGGGCATCGGCGAGAGCAGCGGAGGCAGGCAGCGACAGCAGGACGGCGACGGCAAGCGAAGCAAGGCGCACGGGAGGCCTCTCCAAAATGGCGGAAGCCGCGAGCTTAGCAGCGCGCGGCTTCCGTCCGGCCCGTGATGGCGGG
>DMID01000265.1:336-4779 GCA_003449195.1 Lysobacteraceae bacterium
TCGCGCAGCAGCAGCACTTCCTCGGAAGGCGCGGCCGGTGCGGCGGGGGCTTTCTTGTGCAGCGTGTTGATCAGCTTGACCACCACGAAAATGGCGAAGGCGATGATGAGGAACTGGATGACGGTGTTGATGAAATCGCCATAGGCAATCACCACGGCCGGGATTTCCTTGCCGTCCGCGCCGGTTTCGGCCGGCTTGAGCGTCCAGGCGAGCTTGGAGAAGTCGATGCCGCCGATGGCCCAGCCGATTGGCGGCATGATGATCTTGTCCACCAGCGCGGTGACGATCTTGCCGAATGCGCCGCCGATCACGACGCCGACCGCCAGGTCGATGACGTTGCCGCGCATGGCGAATTCCTTGAACTCGCTCATCATTCCCATGTTTCTCGATTCCTTGTAGTTGCGGGGGGACGCGGCTCGGGCCGCATCGGCGGCATAGGCTAGCGCACGGGCGCCGATGATGGCGGCAGCACCCGTCCACGCAGCGTGACAAGGCCTTCCACCTCGGCCATGTAGGCATCGCCGGGCAGCAGTGCGGCCACGCCGGCGGGCGTGCCGGTGTAGATCAGGTCGCCAGCACGCAGCGCATACAGCGTGGAAAGGTCGTGGATGATGTCGGCCACGTCCCAGATCATCTGGTCGAGCGTGGACTGCTGGCGCAGTTCACCGTTGACGTGCAGGCGCAGCGTGCGCGCGGACAGGTTGCCGGCCTGTGCGGCGGGCACCAGCTCGCTGATCGGCGCGGAGCCGTCGAAGCCCTTGCCGGTGTCCCACGGCAGGCCCTTGGCCTTGGCCGCGTTCTGCAGATCGCGCCGGGTCAGGTCCAGGCCGACGCCATAGCCGAAGATCAGGCTGGCCGCGTCGGCTTCGGCCACCACGCCGCCGCCCGGCGCATCGCGGCCGATCGCCACCACCAGCTCCACTTCGTGATGCAGCATCGCGGTGGAGGACGGGTAGGGAAAGTCGCCGCCCAGGCCAATGGCGTCGGCCGGCTTCATGAAGAAGGTGGGCAGGCCGCGCTCGGCCTTCGGCGGCGGCGTGGCGCCCATTTCACGGGCGTGGTCGGCGAAATTGCGGCCCACGCAATAGATGCGGTGCACGGGGAACGTGCCGCCGCCGCGCACGGGCACGCGGGGCACGGGCAGGGCGGCAATCACGTCCTGCGGCATCGGGTCGGTCATCGGGTGCGGTCTCGTGGAAGAGTGACCGCCACAGTGTATGCCGCGCGTCGCGGACGGGTTCAGCGCGAAGCCGGCAGCGCCTGCTTGTCGATCACGCGGTATTCGGCATCGACCACATCGTCGGCGCGCTGCGGGCGCCGGGTCATGCCCTTGAGCAGCAGGCCGCCGACCACCATCGCGGTACCGACGAACACGCCGATCACCACCAGCACCAGCAGCACCGCCAGACCGAGCACGCCGATGGCCGTGCGCAGCAGCGGGTGGCGAGGCTTGCGCGGCGCGAACAGCAAGCCGCGCAGGCGGAGGCCATCGAGACGGAACATGCGGAAGAAACCGGGATTTGAACGCATGGTGCAAGGGGTCGTGCAAAATGGCGCGGCGCGCCGTTGGCCGAAGTATCGAATGACAGCAAGGTGACTGTGTGAGGGAATCGTTAAGCCGCCGACCGCTGCTGATGCTCGATGAGGTGCCCGACGGCGGGCTGGTCGGCATCGAGGATGCCGTGCCGGGCGGCGGCGCGCAGGCCTTGATCCTGTACCGCGACGGCAGCCGGGTGACAGCATGGTGCAACGTCTGTCCGCACGCGGGGCGTCGCCTGGACTGGGCACCGGGGCAGTTCCTGCGCAGCCGCGACGGTGCGCTGGTCTGTGCGGTGCACGGCGCCACGTTCGACTTGACCAGCGGCGAATGCACGGCCGGCCCTTGCCGTGGACAAACGCTGGGCGCGGTGGCGGTGGAGCTGCGCGACGGCGGCGTGTGGCTGTCTGGCGGTGCTGATCAGCCGGCAGGGCCGGAATCCACCTGATGGCCGTGGCCGCGCAAGGCGGCCAGCGCCACATCCAGTTGCGCGGCCTTGACCAGCACGTAGTCGGTATCGAAGGTGGACACGGCAAAGATGCCGATGCCGGCCGCGGCCAGTGGCTGCAGCACCGACAGCAGGATGCCGGTCAGGGCGAAGTCGAACGGCCCTTGCAGCTCGAGGGCGCGCCAGCCGCGTTCGGCATGCGGCTCGTCCGCGGGAACCGCGGCCTCATCGCACAGCAGCGACAGTTCGTCGGCGGCCCAAGTCACGTGGCGCAGGCCGTGGTCGGGGAACCAGTCCGGCACGGCATCGCCCGGAGGGCGGCGTACCACCGCCAGCCGCTGCGGCAGCAATCGCAGATGCTGCGTGCTCACCACCACCCCTTGCCGGCAATCCAGAACAGCAGGTTGACCGTGCACACCACGATGACCGTGTAGATCAGCGACAAGGGCCCGCCCACCCGCCACAGCTGGCGTGGCGCGTAGTCGGCCGGGCCGGCGATCATCGACATCACCGGGTTGGAGGCGGTCATCAGGTTGTTGGAAGCCGACAGCGCCACCACCAGCGCGAATGCGGTGGGGTTGCCGCCGGCCGCCAGCGCGAGGTTGATCGCAATGGGCACCATCACGATGGTCGCGCCGACGTGGCTGATGACCAGCGAGAACGCCGTGGTCAGCAGCGCCACCGTCAGTTCGAGCACCCACGGCGGCAGGCCGTCGGGCATGCGTTCGACGGTATGCCCGGCGATCCACGCCGCCGCGCCGCTGCTGTCCATCGCCCAGCCGAGCGGGATCAGCCCGGCCATCAGGAACACCGTCTTCCAGTTGATCGCCGCGTAGGCTTCGTCCATGCGCAGCACGCCGGTGACCAGCATGCCGGCCACGCCGGTCATCAGGATCAGCGCCACTGGCAGCTTGGCGGTCAACGCGATCAGGATGGTGATCGCGAAGATCGCCATCGCGATGCGGAACTTGTGCGGGCGCTGCTCGCCCTTGGGGTAGTCGGTGACGACGACGAAATCGTGCGTCGAGGCGGCCTGCGCCAGGTCCTGCCAGATGCTGTGGAATACCAGCATGTCGCCGGCGCGCAAGGGCACCTGGCGCACGTTCTCGCGGATCACCTGCTTGTCGCGGTTGATCGCCAGTAGGCTTATGCCCAGCTGCTTGCGCAGGCGCATCTGCGAGGCGGTCTTGCCGATCCAGCGCGAGGTCGGCGGAATCACCGCCTCGGAAATGCCCGCGCGGGCCGGGTTGAACAGGTCGCCCAGGTGCCTGAGCCGCGAGGACATCCTGAGGAACTGGTTCTGGGCGAAGTCGGCCACCTGCGCGCGCGGCCCCATCACGCCGATCACGCTGCCCACCCAGATGCGCATGTCCGCCGGCGGCGACAGGCGCACGTCCTCGCCGGTCTGCAGCGCCAGCATCAGCGGAGCGTGGTGCAGGGCCTCGGCATCGCCAAGCGACATGCCCACCAGCGGGCTTTCGGTGGTGACGGTCAGCTCGAACACCTCGCCCTCGATGCCGTAGGTCCGGGCGAAGTAATGCTCGGTGGTGGCCGGCGTGGCATTGCTGCCGTTGCCGTTTTCGCCGTCGGCCAGCAGGCGGTCGCCACGGAAGCGGAAGTACAGCAGCGAGGCGAGGACCAGCACCACGCCGACCGGCAGAGGGGCGAACATCCGCAGCGGTTCCAGCGTGGCCATGCCCGAGGGCAGGTTGTTGTTGGCCGACTGCAGCAGGTCGTTGAGCAGAATCAGCGGCGAGTTGCCGACCATCGTCAGCGCACCGCCCATCACGATGGCCGCGGCGATGGGCAGCAGCAGGCGCTGCAGGTGCATGCCGGTGCGTGCAGACAGGCGCGCGGCGACGGGCAGGTACAGCGCCATCACGGAGGGGTTCTGCATGAACGATGAGTTGAGTGCGGCGGTGGCGGTGGTCAGCAGCATCAGCCGCGACTCGCTGCCTTTGGACTTGCGCAGCAGCCAGCCGGCCAGACGGTTGAGCGCGCCGGTGCGGTCCAGCCCGGCGCCGAGGATGGTGGTGGCGATGATGCTCATCACCGCATTGCCGGAGAAGCCGCCGAACAATTCCTCCGGCGCCACCAGCCCGGTCAGGCCCAGCACCACCAGCACCACCAGCGCCACCACGTCGGCGCGGATGCGCTGGAACACGAACATCAGCATGGTGAACCCGACCAGCCCGAGGACGAGCTTCATGTCCGTGGTCAGGGTCAGCGCGGTGTCCATGTCGCGGGCGGGGCCTCTCCGGAGTCAGGCGCGGTCGTACAGCAGGTCCCAGACGCCGTGGCCGAGCTTCATGCCGCGGGTCTCGAAATGCGTCTGCGGGCGCCATGCCGGCCGTGCCACGTGGCCGCGCGGGCCGGCGCGGTTGGCCAGCCCTTCGGTGGCGTCCAGCACGTCCCACATCTGCTCGGCATAGTCGGCCCAGTCGGTGGCGCAG
This sequence comes from Lysobacteraceae bacterium, assembly GCA_003449195.1. Classification (GTDB taxonomy): domain Bacteria; phylum Pseudomonadota; class Gammaproteobacteria; order Xanthomonadales; family Xanthomonadaceae; genus Xanthomonas_B. The sequence continues at coordinate 4,775 of DMID01000265.1, forward strand.
TGCAG
>DMID01000265.1:4920-8672 GCA_003449195.1 Lysobacteraceae bacterium
TCGGGGAAGTAGATGCGCACTTCGTCAAGCGCGCCGTCGGCGATCTCGTTCTCCAATACTTCCACCGCGTCGTGGTGGTACACGCGCACGTTGCCGGCTTCGTCGTCGGCCAGCGCGTTGAGCAGGCGGCCGACGCCGGGGGCATGCACCTCGATGCCGATGTAATCGCGCGAGGGATCCTGGCGTGCGGCGAAGCGCAGCGCATCGCCGTTGCCGGTGCCGATTTCCAGCACCTTGGGTGCCGTGCGGCCGAACACGGCATCCAGATCGCGCGGTTGCCCACTGTAGTCCAAGCCGAAGCGTGGCCAGCGTTCGTCGAACGCGCGCTGCTGGGCCGGCGTGAAGCGGCCCTGGCGCAGCACGAAGCTGCGCACGCGGCGCACGCCTTCCTCGACGGTGAAGGGCTTGGGCGGGGCTTTCGCGCCGGGGCTGTTGAACGGGTCGGTCATCCGCCCACCAGACCGTCGAGCGGCGAGGACGCGCTGGCGAAGCGCTTGCGCGGGATGCGTCCGGCCAGGAAGGCCTCACGACCGGCCTCGACCGCCTTGCGCATGGCCGAGGCCATCAGCACCGGATTTTTCGCGCCGGCGATGGCGGTATTCATCAGCACGCCGTCCACGCCCAGTTCCATCGCGATGGCGGCATCGGACGCGGTGCCGACGCCGGCATCGACGATGATCGGCACGGCCGCGTTCTCGACGATTTCCAGCAGGTTGTAGCGGTTCTGGATGCCCAGCCCGGAGCCGATGGGCGCAGCCAGCGGCATCACCGCCACGCAGCCGATGTCCTCCAGCCGCTTGGCCAGGATCGGGTCGTCGGAGGTGTAGACCATCACGTCGAAGCCGTCGGCCACCAGCTGCTCGGCGGCCTTCAGCGTCTGCACCACGTCCGGGTACAAGGTCTTCTGGTCGCCGAGCACTTCCAGTTTCACCAGCGTGTGCCCATCAAGCAGCTCGCGCGCCAGCTTGCAGGTGCGCACCGCGTCCTCGGCGGTGTAGCAGCCGGCGGTGTTGGGCAGGATGGTGAAGCGATCCGGGGGCAGCACGTCGAGCAGGTTCGGCTGCGACGGGTCCTGGCCGATGTTCACGCGGCGGATGGCGACGGTGACGATCTGCGCGCCGGCCGCGTCGGTGGCGCGGCGGGTTTCGTCCAGATCCTTGTACTTGCCGGTACCGGTAAGCAGGCGCGAAGTGAATTCGCGGCCGGCAACGACCAGCGTGTCTTGCGGGGAAGGTGCGTTCATGGGGCGATTATCGCCCAAGTGGCGCGGCACGGTGCCGTGCGTTGGTTGCGTGCGGGACGACTCAGCCGCCGCCGAGCGCGTGCACGATCTCGATGCGGTCGCCTTCGTGCAGCACGAGCCCGCCGTGCTGGCCGCGTGGCACGATTTCGCCATTGACCTCGACCGCGATGCGGCGGCCGGCCAGGCCTTCGGATTCGAGCAGGGCCGCCAGCGTGGCGTCGGCGGCGGCAAGGGTGCGGGGCGTGCCGTTGAGCAGGATGTCCATGCGGCAGATTGTCGCATGTGCCCCGGCGGCCCACGGCACATGCCGCAGTGCAGCGTGAACGCGGTGCGGGCAAGTGGAACCATGCGCCACCGTCCGGTGCATTCCATGCCGCCGGTGTAGCCTGCGCCCCCCTTTTTCGGAGAGAACCCCATGACCGCATTCCCCCGTCCCGCCCGCCATCTGCTGGCGCTGGCCCTGGCATTGGCCGCAACCCCTGCGCTGGCCGACGACCCGTTCAGCCGCACCGTGTTCTTCGGCGACAGCCTCACCGATTCGGGCTTCTACCGGCCCTTGCTGCCGGCCAGCGTGCAGGCGGTGACCGGCCAGTTCACCACCAATCCGGGCTGGGTGTGGTCGCAGTACTTGGCCGATTACTACGGCACCGAAGCCAAGCCCAACGGCAATGGCCAGGCTGGCAGCAATTACGCAGCCGGTGGCGCGCGCGTGGCGGTGGATTCGACCGGCGCGCTCGGCGCGGTGCCTTCGCTGGCCACGCAGGTGGGCAACTATCTGGCGTCCACCGGCGGCAAGGCCGATCCGAATGCGCTGTACACGGTGTGGGGTGGAGCAAACGATCTGTTCGCTGTCACGGCCGGCGCCAATCCGACCACGACCATCGGCACGGCCGTGTCCACCGAGGTTGGCCTGGTCGGCCAGTTGCAGGGCGCAGGCGCCCGCTACGTGATGGTGTTCAACATCCCCGATCTCGGCCTGACCCCGAGCTTCCGCGCGCAGGGCGCCGTGGCGCAGGCCACCGGCACCCAGCTGGCGTCCACCTACAACGCGGCCTTGTTCTCCGGCTTGTCCAGTGCGGGTTTGAAGGTGATCCCGGTGGATACCTTCCACGTGCTGCAGGAAATCGTCGCCGCGCCGAATGCCTACGGCTTCACCAACGTCACCGGCACCGCGTGCCAGCCGCAGATCACCGCCAATTCGCTGACCTGCAACCCGACCAGCTACGTCACGCCGAATGCGTCGTCGACCTACGTTTTCGCCGATGGCGTGCACCCGACCGTGGCCACCCACGCCATGCTTGCGCAGTACGCCATCTCGGTGATCGAGGGGCCGCGCCTGCAGCAGGTGCTGACCCATTCGGCACAGGTCACCGGCCGCGCGCGCGCCGATCAGGTGGCCTGGCATCGCGCCGGCACCGAGGCCGTCGACGGGCTGAGCTGGTGGGGCAATCTGCGCGGCGACCTGCAGCGTTACGGCCACGGCGATCTGTACGACGGCCCGGCGCCGGCCGGATTGTTCGGCCTGGACTGGACCCGCGGCGCGTGGACGTTGGGCGGGTTTGCCGGTTATGGCCGGGTCAAGGCCGATTTCGGCAACAGCCGCGGCGACTTCACCCAGAAGGACACCACGCTGGGCGTGTTCGCCGCCTGGCAGGACGCAAACCTGTGGGTGAACGCGCAGGTGGGCTACAGCTGGCTCGGCTACGACGTGCACCGGCAGGTCGTGCTCGGCCCGGTAGTGCGCCGCCATGACGGCTCGCCGGACGGCAGCAACCTGACTGCCGCGCTGAATGCCGGTTACGTGTTCGGCGAAGGCCGCCTGCAGCATGGCCCGGTAGCCGGGCTGACCTGGCAGAAGGTCAAGCGCGACGGTTACGTCGAGAGCAATCTGTTGTCCAGCGCACTGGCCTACGACGACACCGATGCCGACTCGCTGCTGGGCCGCATCGGCTGGCAGGCCAGCTATGCCCTCAACGACAGGGTGACCCCGTATGTCCAGGCCACCTACGACCACGAGTTCAAGAAGGGCGACGAGGCCACCGCTCGCCTGCAGACCCTGCCCGAGGCCGGTACCTATGCGGTGCCGGGGATCGATTTCGATCGCAATTACGGCAGCGTGGTGCTGGGTACACGGACCCGCCTGTTCGGTCTGGACACCAACCTCGGCGCCAGCCTGAGCCCCGGCCAGAAGGGCGGCAAGGACACCAGCCTGTTCGCCAGCTTCAGCGGCCGGTTCTGAACCGCGCCGCCGCACCGGACGCCGCCTGCGCGCGGCGTCCGGCGTTGCGCCAGAGGGGCCGGGGCGCATAGACTTGCCGCCGCCGCGCGGGTGTAGCTCAATGGTAGAGCTGTAGCTTCCCAAGCTACTGACGAGGGTTCGATTCCCTTCACCCGCTCCACTTCCTGATTTGTCGAAGTGGCCGCTTGCGGCCCATCGCAACGCGAGCCGCGCAAGGCGGGCGGGCTCATCGCCGAAGGCCCGGCGCGATGAAGCTCGCCATCCTCTCCC
>DMID01000265.1:8773-12010 GCA_003449195.1 Lysobacteraceae bacterium
ATGAAGCTCGCCATCCTCTCCCGCAACAGCAAGCTCTATTCGACCCGCCGTCTGGTCGAGGCCGCGCGCGCGCGCGGGCACAGCGTGCGCGTGCTCGATCCGCTGCGCTGCTACCTGCGCATCGGCCCGGACGGTCCGACGATGCATTACAAGGGGCGTCCGCTGGCCGGCTACGATGCGGTGATCCCGCGCATCGGCCAGTCGATCACCCGTTACGGCACCGCCGTGTTGCGCCAGTTCGAGCAGATGGGCAGCCGCACGCCGAACCCGGCCGAAGCCATCCTGCGCGCGCGCGACAAGCTGCTGGCCCACCAGGTGCTGGCCGCGCACGGCATCGACATGCCGGTCACGGTGTTCGGCGACAGCCCGGACGACACCGACGACCTGCTGGCCATGCTCGGCCCGCCGCCGCACGTGATCAAGCTGACCAGCGGCTCGCAGGGCGCTGGCGTGATGTTGACCGAGAAACTGTCCGCCTCGCGGGGGGCAGTCGAGGCCCTGCGCGGGCTGAATGCGGATTTCGTGATGCAGGAGTTCATTGCCGAAGCCGGCGGCGCGGACCTGCGCTGCTTCGTCGTCGGCGAGTGCGTCATTGCGGCCATGCAACGGCAGGCGCCGGAGGGCGATTTCCGCTCGAACCTGCATCGGGGCGGCACCGCCGTGCCGGTCGTGCCGACCATGCAGGAAATCGACGTGGCCCTGCGCGCCGCCCGGGCGATCGGCCTCGGCGTGGCCGGCGTGGACCTGATCCGCTCTCGGCGCGGCCCGCTGGTGATGGAGGTCAATTCCACCCCGGGGCTGGAAGGCATCGAGGCGGCCAGCGGCATCGACATCGCCGGAGCGGTGGTCGAACATCTGGCTGAACCGTTTTGAGGCTGCGTCCGCGGGATTCGGTTCTCTTAACGATTCAGCTTCTAGAATCCCCTCATCCCGTCGGCATGGCATCCACGCCCGCCGCGCGAACCCAGGGTTCTCCATGCACATCCTCGTCATCGAAGACAACAGCGACATCGCGGCCAACATCGGGGATTACCTCGAGGATCGCGGGCACACGGTGGATTTCGCCGCCGACGGCGTGACCGGGCTGCATCTGGCCATCGTCCACGACTTCGATGCGATCGTGCTCGATCTCAACCTGCCGGGCATGGACGGACTGGAGGTGTGCCGCAAGCTGCGCAACGAGGCGCGCAAGCAGACCCCGGTGCTGATGCTGACCGCGCGCGACACCCTGGACAACAAGCTGGCCGGCTTCGAATCCGGTGCCGACGATTACCTGATCAAGCCGTTCGCGTTGCAGGAAGTCGAGGTGCGGCTGAACGCATTGTCGCGGCGCGGCAAGGGGCCGCAGGCACGCGTGCTCAACGTCGGCGACCTGGAATACAACCTGGACACGCTGGAGGTGCGGCGTGGCGGCAAGCTGGTGCAGCTCAATCCCACCGCACTGAAAATCCTGCAGGCGCTGATGGAAGCCTCGCCGGCGGTGGTGACCCGGCAGGATCTGGAAACCCGCGTGTGGGGCGAAGAGTTGCCGGATTCGGATTCGCTGCGCGTGCACATCCACGGTCTGCGTGCGGTGGTCGACAAGCCGTTCGATACGCCTTACATCCAGACCCGCCACGGCATCGGTTATCGCATCGCTGCGCCCGATGGAAACGGCTGACGATGCAGCCCCGGCCCGGCGCCCGGTTGCGCGGCGCCGGCTGCGCACCCGCATCATCCTGTCCTTCCTGCTGTTCGGCACGGGGCTGACGCTGCTGTTCGCGTTTGCGACCAACCTGGCGCGGCAGCGCGTGGAAAACCAGATGATCGAGGCCGTGATGAACCAGAATCTGGCCGCGTCCTGGCAGAGCTACGTGGCCAGCGGCGGTCGCGACGTGATCGCGCCGGTGCAGCAGATGCGTGCCTTCCTGTACCGGCCGGACAAGCTGGACGGCCTGCGGCGGGATTTCCCTGAGTGGGAGCACCTGCCCGACGGCATCCACGGCATGGTCGGCACGGCGGCCGACGGCAAGCCGTTCACCTACAAGGTGGGGGTGCGCAAGACGCCGGATGCCTGGTTTTTCATTGCCTACGACATGAGCCAGGCCACCCGCGGCGAACAGCAGCTGAAGTTCTGGTTGCTGGTGTCGGTGCTGCTGTTCAGCGGCTTGTCGCTGCTGATCGGCTGGTGGTCGGCGGCCAAGGTGATGAAGCCGGTGTCCGACCTGGCCCGGCGCCTGCGTGCATATCGCGGGCGCGAGAACCCCAAGCCGCTGGCGCCGCATTTCCCCGAGGACGACGAGGTCGGCGAGCTGGCCAAGGCGCTCGACGATTATTCGGCGCGGCTCACCGAAGTGGTGCAGCGCGACCGCGAGTTCAACGCCGACGTCAGCCACGAGCTGCGCACGCCGCTGGCGGTGATCCGCGGCGCCACCGAGTTGCTGCTCGGCAAGCCGGGGCTGGACGAGAAGATCCATCAGCGCCTGTTGCGCATCCAGCGTGCCGAACAGCAATGCACCGACCTGATCGGCTCGCTGCTGCTGCTCTCGCGCAACGAGCGCGGCCATGGCCGTACCGATGTCGCGCGCGTGGTGGAGCAACTGCTCGACTCGCACCGTGCCCAGCTTGGCGGCAAGGCCATCGAGTTGCGCATGGAAGGCGAGCGCGGCCGCATGATCGATGCGCCCGAATCGGCACTGTCGGTGGCCTTGGGCAACCTGATCGGCAACGCGGTCAAGTACACGGCCGAGGGCAGCGTGACGGTGCGCCTGTTGGCCGATGCGGTGGAAGTGGTGGACACCGGCCCGGGCCTGAGCGCGGAGGATGCGGCACGGCTGTTCCAGCGCGGCTATCGCGGCACCCATGCAGGCAAGACCCAGGGCGGTGGCATCGGCCTGTCGATCGTCAGCCGCCTGTGCGGCCTGTATGGCTGGCAGGTCGACGTGCGGCCCGGGGACGCGCGCGGCGTGGTGGCGCGGCTGGCCTTCGGCGATACCGTCATCGCTGAAGGTGCCGCCGCGACGGCCGGCGTGTTGCCGGCCTGACCGGCCACCGGCTCAGCGGCTCAGCGGCCCGGCGCGGCCTTGCCCAGCGCCAGCACGGTGATTTCCTCGCGGTCGTGGTAGAGCTGCTTGGCGCGCAGCGTCAGCGGCACGCCGGCCCGTTCGCGGAACAGGTCCAGACACAGCCGGGTTTCGTCCCAACGCTTCTTCATCGGCAGCTTGAGGTTGAAAATCGTCTCACGACACCAGCCGTTCA
>DMID01000193.1 GCA_003449195.1 Lysobacteraceae bacterium
TCGGGGGCATCGGTTTCCAGCAGCAGATGTTCGACGGGGACCGCGGCGGCCAGCCGGTGCAGGCGTTGCGCGCGCTCGTAGGTGACCGGGCCGCCGAGCCCGATCATGAAACCGAGCTTGAACAGCTGCGCGGCCTGTTCCGGGCTGCCGGAAAAGCTGTGCACCACGCCATGTTTCACGCCGATACGGCGGATCGAGGCAATCACCGCATCCACTGCGCGCCGTGCATGGACGATCACCGGCAGGTCGAAATCACGGGCCAGCCGCAACTGGGCATCGAAATAGAAGCGTTGGCCTTCGGCATCGAAGTCGTCGACGAAGAAATCCAGGCCGCATTCGCCGACCGCGACCGGCTGCTCGCGCTCGATCCATGTGCGCAGTTCATCCAGATGCCCGGGCCGGTGTCGGGCCAGATACATCGGGTGCAGCCCGTACGCGGCGTGCAGCGCCGGCGCCAGCGTGCACACGTGCCTGAGCGCAGGCCAATTGGCGGCACTGACCGCCGGTATCACCTGGGCGATGACGCCGGCTTTATGCGCGCGGGCGATCACCGCTGCGCGGTCGGCGTCGAATCCGGGCGCGTCGAGGTGGCAGTGGCTGTCGATCAGCCGCATCGTTCAACGCGCGGCCCGCTGCGCCGGTTGGCGGGCCGGCTCGGGCTTGCGCTTCCAGTTGGCCAGCAACAGCGTGGTCAGGCCCAGCATCAGTTCGTCGAGGAAGTAGGGCGGCAGCAGGTCGTCGAACGGACACAGCAGGTCGATCACGAACAGCACGGCCGTCAGCTTGAACAAGGTGGGGTGGCGCAGGCGGCGGGCCCAGGCCAGCAGCGGCGCAGTGGCAGGATGCGACATGGGGCATGTCTCTCGTGGGTACGGGCCACACGATACGGCCCCCGGCCCGCCGGCGGGGAGGCGCGTTAATGTCACGTACGGTTTCCGTGAAATTCGCGAAGCCATCGTTCAGGCTGGTCGTGATCGAATCCACCTCAACGCGGCGGAGCCGCCCTGGGAGCATCGACATGAAGAACACCACCACCACCGCACTTGTTGCCGTCGGCGCGTTGCTGGTCGGAGGCATGGCCACTGCGGCGTTCATGAACCATCGCGGCAAGACGCCGGAGGTCGCTGCCAGCCCGGCTTTGACCGCGCCCGTCGCGGCGGTGGGCGATGCCTCGGGCAGTCGGATCGAGCCGGCCGCCACCTCGGCCATCCAGTACGCCGAAGTGCTCAAGGTCGAGCCGGTCCGCGAGAAGCAGACGCGTTATGCCACGGTGATCGGCACCGAGCCGGTCAAGGAAACCACCACCACGTCCGTCCCGCACGAGGTCTGCAACGATGTCGTGGTGCAGGAGCGCTTGCCCGAGCGCGACGGCAATGTCGGCGGCACCGTGGTGGGCGCCGTCGTCGGCGGCCTGCTGGGCAATCAGGTAGGCAAGGGCGACGGCCGCAAGCTGGCCACGGTGGCCGGTGCGGTGGCCGGCGGCGCGATCGGCAACCGCGTGGACAAGAACCATGTCGGCGGCCAGGTGGTCAACAAGACCGAGCGCCAGTGCCACACCGAGCAGGCCACCTCCGAATCCAGCCGCGTGACCGGCTACAACGTCACCTACCGCAACCCGGATGGCACCACCGGCACCATGCGCATGGACAAGAAGCCCGATGGCCGGATCCCCTTGGGCAACGACAGCAAGGTAGTCGGTTACGACGTCACCTACCGCTATCAGGGCGTCGAGAAGACCGCCCGCATGGAACATCAGCCCGAAGGCGACCGCCTGCCGGTACTCGACGGGCAATTGGTCACCCAGACCGCATCGGTCGGCGGCACGGCCGCAGTGCGCTGAAACCGGCAGCTGATGCTGCCGGGCTGAAATTCCGGGGTCGGCAGCATGCCGGCCTCGGTTCGCTTCGGGGGAAAGCGGCCATCGTGCCCGGCTTCGATCAGACGGCGATGAGATTGCAGCGATGCTGACGGGGCACGGTATGTCCTTGTCGGGCAACTGCCACAAGGTGCGCCTGCCGTTGAATCAACTCGGCCGGTCTTGTGTCTGGATCGAGACGGACACGACGTTAGGCAAAACCCGCACGCCGGAATTCCTGTGCCTGAACCCTGCCGGCAAGGTGCCCCTGCTGGTGCGTGAAGACGGGCAGGTGTTGTCCGAATCCGGGGCAATCCTGTTCTGGCTGGTCGAAGGCACGCGCGGCCTGCAGACCTTGCGCTGGATGTTCTTCGAGCAATACCGCCATGAGCCTTGCGTGGCCGTGGCCCGTTACATCCGGCGCTTTCTGCCGGCGGGGCATGCACGGGAAGCGGAGCTGCCGCAGCTGCTGCAGCGTGGCGTGTGGCGAGGAGGCGCTGGCCGTGATGGAGCGGCATCTGCTCGGGTACCCATGATTCAGCGGCGATGCTTACGGCATTGCCGACATCGCGTTGTTTGCCCATGCCCATTGCGCGGATGAGGCCGGGTTCGATCTGGCGCGGTATCCGGCCATCGCCGGCTGGACGGCCCGGGTGGCGGCCACGCCGGGGTCCGTGCCGATGCGTGGCTCGAGTGACGGAAGTTGAAGATTCCGGCCGGCTTGCGTCGGCAGGCAAGCGTGGTTCCACGGTTTTCGCAACGGCCGCTATACTGGAGTTGATCATCCCGTACTTGGATTTCATGGCAAGTGATATCAATGGCTTGCATTGAACTCCGAAAGTCAAACCCGAATATGGAGCGGCCGAGCGGCCGGTCCGGAACCTGACGCCGCATGCGCCTTTCCACCATCAAGCTGTCCGGCTTCAAGTCCTTCGTCGACCCGACCACGCTGCACCTGCCGACCAACATGACCGGCATCGTGGGGCCGAACGGCTGCGGCAAGTCGAACATCATCGACGCAGTGCGCTGGGTGATGGGCGAAAGCTCGGCCAGCCGCCTGCGCGGCGATTCGCTGACCGACGTGATCTTTTCCGGCTCGTCGGCGCGCAAGCCGGTCTCGCAGGCCACCGTCGAGCTGATTTTCGACAACTCCGACCACGCCATTGCCGGCGAATACGCGGCCTACAACGAGATTTCGGTCAAGCGCACGGTGAGCCGCGACGGCAGCAGCAACTACTACCTCAACGGCGCGCGTTGCCGCCGGCGCGACATCACCGATCTGTTCCTCGGCACCGGCCTGGGCCCGCGCAGCTATTCGATCATCGAGCAGGGCATGATCAGCCAGATCATCGAGGCCCGGCCCGAAGATCTGCGCGTGTATCTGGAAGAGGCCGCCGGCATCTCCAAGTACAAGGAGCGGCGCAAGGAAACCGAGACCCGCATCCGCCACACCCGCGAGAACCTGGACCGCCTCAACGACTTGCGCGAGGAAATCACCAAGCAGCTCGACCACCTGCGCCGACAGGCCCGGCAGGCCGAGCAGTACCAGACCTTGCAGGAAGAGCGCCGGGTCAAGGATGCCGAGTGGAAGGCGCTGGAGTTCCGCGCGCTGGACAGCCGCCTGAAGGGGCTGCGCGAAGGCCTGTCCACCCAGGAAACCCGGCTGCAGCAGTTGATCGCCGAGCAGCGCCAAGCCGAAACGCTGCTGGAAACCGGCCGCGCCCGCCGCGACGAAGCCAGCGAAGCTTTGGGCAAGGCACAGGCCGAGGTCTACCAGGTCGGCGGTACGCTGGCCCGCGTGGAACAGCAAATCCAGCACCAACGCGACCTCGCCCTGCGCCTGCACAAGGCGCGCGAGGAAGCCAGGGGCGCGCTGGCCGAACTGGGCGAGCTGATCGGCAGCGACGACGCCCGGCTGGGCGTGCTGCGCGAGGCAGTGGATGCCGCCGAGCCGCAACTGGAGCAGATGCAGGAAGACAACGCCTTCCGTCAGGAATCCCTGCGCGATGCCGAGGCCGCGCTGGCCGACTGGCAGCGGCGCTGGGAGCAGCACAACGGCCAGCGCGCCGAGTCTTCGCGTTCGGCCGACGTCGAGCGCACCCGCGTGGACTATCTGGACCGGCAGATCCTCGAATCGGACCGTCGCCGCGAAGCCCTGGCCAGCGAGCGGGCCAGCCTCGATCTGGAGGCGCTGACCGAAGCGCTGGAACAGGCCCGCATCACCCACGACACCCGCAAGCTGGAGATCGACACGCTCGGCGAGCATGTCGAAGCCTGCAAACAGGCCGCTGCCGAGCTGCAGGACCGCCAACGCACCGCACAGGACGAGCTGGCCGAGGTGCGCAAGCAAGCCCAGTCCGCGCGCGGGCGTTTGTCCTCGCTGGAAACCCTGCAGCAGGCCGCGCTCGGCCAGGAGCAGGGCGCCGCGATGGCCTGGCTGAAGGCCCGTGGGCTGGATTCGGCCAGCCGCGTGGGCGAGCGCCTGCAGGTGCTCGACGGCTGGGAAGGCGCGGTGGAAAGCGCGCTCGGCCAG
>DMID01000192.1:0-5758 GCA_003449195.1 Lysobacteraceae bacterium
CCGATGCTGACGCCATCGCCCAACTTGACCTCGCCTTCCAGGATGACGTTGGCATCGATCTGTACATCGCGACCAACCTTCACCGTACCGCGTTGATCAAAGCGCGAAGGGTCCAGCAGACGCGCGCCCTGCTCGCACAGTGCCTTGGCCGCGCGCAGCTGCCAGGCGCGCTCCAGCTGCGACAGCTGCCACAGATCATTCGCGCCTTCGGCTTCCTGCGCGTCGGCAAGCACGACGATGTCCGCAGCGGTGTATTCGGCCGCCGCCATCGCGAACACGTCGGTCAGGTAATACTCGTCCTGTGCATTGTCGTTGGATAGGCGCGCCAGCCACTGCTTCAAGGCCACCGCATCGGCAACGATGATGCCGGTGTTGACCGTGCGGATGCGGCGCTGCTCCTCGTCGGCATCCTTCTGTTCGACGATCGCGGCAACCCGGCCCTCCGGGTCACGGACGATGCGCCCGTAACCGCCGGGATCATGCGGCTCTGCCGCCAACACGGCCAGCCGGCCGGATGTGGCCAGCAAGGCGCGCAAGGTCTCCGGCCGGATCAGCGGCACGTCGCCGTACAGCACCAGCACGCGCGCCGCGTCGGGGATATCCGGCATCGCCTGCGCAAGCGCGTGGCCGGTACCGAGCTGGCGCGTCTGTTCGTCCCAGCGCAGGTCGGCATCGGCGGCAAACGCCGCCCGCACCTCCTCGCCGCCGTGGCCGTAGACGATGTGCAGCGCGGCCGGTGCGAGCGCGCGCGCGGCCTCGATCACGTGCGCAAGCATCGGCCGCCCGGCCACCGGCTGCAGCACCTTGGGCAGGGCCGATTTCATCCGCTTGCCTTCGCCGGCGGCAAGGATGACGACGTGCAAGGGTGCGCTCATCGGGGCGATGCCTCGTGTTTCAATGAAAACATGGATTCTAAGCCAGTCACCCGCCGACCCCGCCGTTGCATGGACGCACATCGATGAGCCTGCTCCGGCAAGGGCGCGATTTCGTGTTGGTGGGGCTGGCCCAGTTGCTGCTGGACTGGGGCGTGTTCGTGCTCGCCAGTGCGTGTGCCGTGCCCGTCCCCGCCGCCAACCTGTGCGGCCGCGTGGCTGGTGCACTGCTGGGTTTCTGGCTCAATGGACGGGTGACCTTTGCCGATGCGGGCCAGGCGCGGCTGGGATGGCACAGGTTCGCGCGCTTCCTGCCGCTATGGCTGCTGCTCACCGCCTGCAGCACCTTGCTGGTCGGCGTGGTGGGTGCACAGGCAGGCCTGCGCTGGGCGTGGCTGGCCAAACCCGTGGTCGAGGCCGGACTGGCCGCCGCCTCCTTCCTGCTTTGGCGGCATGTGGTTTATCGCTGAACATGGCGGCGTGCATCGACGCCGCATGTCCGAAGCCTGCAATGGCCCGAATGAAAAACGCCGGCCTCGTGCCGGCGTTTTCGCAGACAGCCGCAGCGGGGCCGGGCACGTCAGTGCTTGAGCGTCTTGCGCAGGCGTTCGAGTGCCTGCAGCTGCACCACGGCCTCGACCAGCTTGGCCTCGGCCTCGGCGACCTCCATCGCTTCGCTGCGGTTGGCGAGGATGCGCTCGGCTTCTTCCTTGGCCTTGCGCACGGCAGCCTCGTCGATGTCCTGCGCGCGGATCGCGGTATCGGCCAGCACGGTGACCACCTGCGGCTGCACCTCGAGGATGCCGCCGGAAATGGCGAAATCCAGCACTTCGCCATTGGCCTGGGTCACCACCACCTTGCCCGGCTTGAGACGGGTGATCAGCGGCGCATGGCGCGGTGCGATGCCCAATTCGCCGACCTCGCCGGTAGCGACCACCAACGTGGCCTCACCGTGGAAGATCTGCTGTTCGGCGCTGACGATGTCGCAACGGATCGTGGTCATGGCGTGTCCTGTAAGCCGGTTGATGCGGGCACTCAGGCCTTCTCGAGCAGCTTCTTGCCCTTCTCGATGACGTCATCGATGGTGCCGGCGTAGAGGAACGCCTGCTCCGGCAGATGGTCGAACTCGCCGTCGAGGATGCCCTTGAAGCCGCGGATGGTTTCCTTCAGCGGCACGTACTTGCCCGGCACGCCGTTGAACACTTCGGCCACGTGGAACGGCTGGCTGAAGAAACGCTCGATCTTGCGCGCGCGGGCCACGGCCAGCTTGTCGTCCTCGGACAACTCGTCCATGCCGAGGATGGCGATGATGTCCTTCAGCTCCTTGTACTTCTGCAAGGTCTGCTGGACGCGCTGGGCGGTGGTGTAATGCTCGTCGCCGATCACCAGCGGGTCCATCTGGCGGCTGGTCGAATCCAGCGGATCAACCGCCGGATAGATGCCCAGCGAGGCGATGGCGCGCGACAGGCTCACCGTCGAGTCCAGGTGGGCGAAGGTGGTGGCCGGCGACGGGTCGGTGAAGTCGTCGGCGGGCACGTACACGGCCTGGATCGAGGTGATCGAACCGGTGCGGGTCGAGGTGATGCGCTCCTGCAGCACGCCCATTTCCTCGGCCAGGGTGGGCTGGTAGCCCACCGCCGACGGCATGCGGCCCAGCAGCGCCGACACTTCGGTACCGGCCAGCGTGTAGCGGTAGATGTTGTCGACGAAGAACAGCACGTCGCGGCCCTTGCCGTCGGCGCCCTTCTCGTCGCGGAAGTACTCGGCCATGGTCAGGCCGGTCAGGGCGACGCGCAGGCGGTTGCCCGGCGGCTCGTTCATCTGGCCGTAGACCATCGCCACCTTGGAGTCTTCCGGCTTCTCCACGTTGACGACCTTGGACTCGATCATCTCGTGGTAGAAGTCGTTGCCCTCGCGGGTACGCTCGCCGACGCCGGCAAACACCGACAGGCCGCTGTGCGCCTTGGCGATGTTGTTGATCAGCTCCATCATGTTGACGGTCTTGCCCACGCCGGCGCCGCCGAACAGGCCGACCTTGCCGCCCTTGGCGAACGGGCACATCAGGTCGATGACCTTGATGCCGGTTTCCAGCAGCTCGGCGGCCGAAGCCTGCTCGTCGAAGTCCGGAGCGGCGCGATGGATCTCCCACTGGTCGGAGGCCTTGATCGGGCCGGCCTCGTCGATGGCGTTGCCGAGCACGTCCATGATGCGGCCCAGCGTGCCGACGCCCACCGGCACCGAGATGCCCTTGCCGGTGGCCTGCACGGTCAGGTTGCGCTTCAGGCCGTCGGTGGAGCCCAGCGCGATCGTGCGGACCACGCCGTCGCCGAGCTGCTGCTGGACTTCCAGCGTGACGGCAGTGTTGTCGACCTTCAGCGCGTCGTACACCTTCGGCACCGACTCGCGCGGGAATTCGACGTCGACGACCGCGCCGATGATCTGAACGATCTTGCCCTGACTCATTGCTGCATTCCTCTCGTGAATTCGTTGATACGCGCGGTCAGACGGCAGCCGCGCCGCCGACGATTTCGGAAATTTCCTGGGTGATCGCCGCCTGACGCGCCTTGTTGTAGACAAGGTTCAGGGTGCCGATCAGCTTGTTGGCGTTGTCGCTGGCCGCCTTCATCGCGACCATGCGCGCGGCATGCTCGGACGCGATGTTTTCCAGCACGCCCTGGTACACCAGCGATTCCACGTAGCGGGTCAGCACATGGTCCAGCACCGTGCCCGCATCGGGTTCGTAGATGTAATCCCAGTCGTGCGAGGCAACCTGGGTCTCCGACGGCGGCAGCGGCAGCAGCTGGTCGAAGCTGGGCTTCTGCACCATCGTGTTGACGAAGCGGTTGTAGACGATGAAGACGCGGTCCACCTTGCCTTCGGTGTAGGCGTCCAGCATCACCTTGATCACGCCGATCAGCTGCTCCAGCTGCGGCGCGTCGCCGAGCCCGGCGATGCTGCCGACTACCGGCAGGCGGACATGGCGGAAGAACGCGCCGGCCTTCTGGCCGATGGTGACCACGTCGGCCTCCACACCCTTGCCCTGCCACTGGCGGATCTCGCCGAGCAGCTTGCGGAACATGTTGTTGTTGAGGCCGCCGGCCAGGCCGCGGTCGGAGGACACCACGATGTAGCCGACACGCTTGACCTCGTCGCGGCCGACCAGGAACGGATGCGGGTAATCAGTGTTGGCCTGGGCCAGATGGCCGATCACCTGCCGCATCGCCTGCGCGTACGGGCGCGATACCTTCATCCGGTCCTGCGCCTTGCGGATCTTCGCAGCCGAGACCATTTCCAGCGCACGCGTCACCTTGCGCGTGTTCTGGATGCTCTTGATCTTGCCCTTGATTTCGCGTCCGCTTGCCATGCTGCTCTCGTCTGCTTCAGGTCGTCGGCGCGGGCATCAGGCCCGCGCGCCGGAATGCGCCGTGGCGGCGCTTACCAGGTGCCGGTCTGCTTGAAATCGGCGATGCCCTTCTTGAAGGCCGCTTCGATCTCGTCGTTCCATGCGCCGGTGTCGTTGATCTTGCCGACCAGCTCGCCCTGGGTATTGACGAAATGCGCATGCAGGGCCGCTTCGAAGGCGCCGATCTTGGCCACCGGCACGTCGTCGAGGAAACCCTCGTTGACCGCATAGATGGACAGCGCCTGCAGCGCGATCGGCAGCGGGGCGTACTGCTTCTGCTTCATCAGCTCAGTGACGCGCTGACCGCGCTCGAGCTGCTTGCGGGTGGCTTCGTCCAGGTCCGAGGCGAACTGCGCGAACGCAGCCAGCTCGCGGTACTGGGCCAGCGCAAGGCGGATGCCGCCGGAAAGCTTCTTGATGATCTTGGTCTGGGCCGAGCCACCGACGCGCGACACCGAGATGCCGGCGTTCACGGCCGGGCGGATGCCGGCGTTGAACAGGTCGGTCTCGAGGAAGATCTGGCCGTCGGTGATCGAGATCACGTTGGTCGGCACGAACGCGGACACGTCGCCGGCCTGCGTCTCGATGATCGGCAGCGCGGTCAGCGAGCCGGTCTTGCCGGTCACGGCGCCGTTGGTGAACTTTTCCACGTAGGCCTCGGACACGCGGCAGGCGCGCTCGAGCAGACGCGAGTGCAGGTAGAACACGTCGCCCGGATAGGCTTCGCGGCCCGGCGGGCGGCGCAGCAGCAGCGAGATCTGGCGGTAGGCCACGGCCTGCTTGGACAGGTCGTCGTAGATGATCAGCGCGTCTTCGCCGCGGTCCAGGAAGTACTCGCCCATCGTGCAGCCGGAATAGGCACTGATGTACTGCATGGCGGCCGACTCG
Source organism: Lysobacteraceae bacterium (assembly GCA_003449195.1). GTDB lineage: Bacteria > Pseudomonadota > Gammaproteobacteria > Xanthomonadales > Xanthomonadaceae > Xanthomonas_B. Next base: position 5,164 of record DMID01000192.1, read on the forward strand.
GACGCGGTGGCGGCGACGATGATGGTGTGGGCCATCGCGCCGTTTTCCTCGAGCTTGCGCACCACGTTGGCAACGGTCGAGGCCTTCTGCCCGATCGCCACGTACACGCATTTGATGCCCGTGCCCTTCTGGTTGATGATCGCGTCGATCGCCATCGCGGTCTTGCCGGTCTGGCGATCGCCGATGATCAGCTCGCGCTGGCCGCGACCGATCGGGATCATCGCATCGACCGACTTGTAGCCGGTCTGCACCGGCTGGTCGACCGACTTGCGCCAGATCACGCCCGGGGCCACGCGCTCCACCGGCGCGGTCAGCGCGGCGGGGATCGGGCCCTTGCCGTCGATCGGCTCGCCCAGCGCGTTGACCACGCGGCCGAGCAGTTCCGGGCCCACCGGCACTTCGAGGATGCGGCCGGTGGTCTTGGCCACGTCGCCCTCGCGCAGGTGCTCGTAGTCGCCCAGCACCACGGCGCCGACCGAGTCGCGCTCCAGGTTCAGCGCCAGCGCATAGGTCGGCAGGCCGTGCGCATTGGCCGGCAGCTCGATCATTTCGCCCTGCATCGCGTCGGCCAGGCCGAAGATGCGCACGATGCCGT
>DMID01000192.1:5843-6267 GCA_003449195.1 Lysobacteraceae bacterium
AAGATGCGCACGATGCCGTCGGCCACGCTGGTCACGGTGCCTTCGTTGCGGGCTTCCGCAGCCAGCTTGACCTGCTCGATGCGGGTCTTGATCAGGTCGCTGATTTCGGAGGGGTTGAGCGTGGTTGCCATCGGTCTGTCCTGGATTGCCGGCCTGGAGGCCGGACGTTTCAATGTGGAGTTCAGTTCGCCAATGCGGTCTGCAGGCGCGCCAGCTTGCCCTTGAGCGAGCCGTCGATCACTTCGTCGCCGACATCGATCACCGCGCCGCCGAGCAGCGCCGGATCGACCGCCGTCTGCACGGCCACGTCGCGGCCGCCGAAACGGCGCTTGATCGCGGCGATCAGCGCATCCAGCTCGCCGGCCGGCATTTCGGCCGCGGACGTGATCGTCGCGTGCACCACCTGTTCGGCCTCGGCGCGCAG